>JAKSBL010000677.1 GCA_022361115.1 Spirochaetota bacterium
ACATAGGAATATCAGATACTCCTTTTTTTCTGGAAGGTATAGGTTCCCGTGAGAAATATAAGGCAAAATTATTTTTATTAACAACTACTTTTACTTCATTTGGATCCTCATGTTCTTTTTGAGTTTTTATATTAGCCATTAAATTGACAATATTTATTGTTGAGTCAGTTAGTAGAGGTTTAATGGAATTATCAATCATTTCTGGTGTCAACATAGGTTCATCACCTTGGATCATAACTACAATATCTACTTTCTTGTTGGTTTCTTTTTCGATTTTTAACAATGCTTCGGCTGCTCTATCTGATGCCCTTTCGTGTATATCTGCTGTCATAATAGGTTTACCACCAATACTGTTTATATAATCATAAATTTCTTGATCACAGGTTGCCACATATACTTCTTTTAGAATCGTTGACATTTTACTTCTAAAGTATACATGTCCAATCATGGGAATATTGATAATTTTTTTCATGGGCTTCCCTGGAAAGCGTGAAGAAGCCATTCTAGCTGGTATAATACCTATAATGTTTTTATCTATCATAATTTTTTCCTTGTTATCGATTTGTTGCTGGATCATGTAATACTGATCCTATTCCACCATCAACGTTGATAGTAGTTCCAGTAATAAAACTTGAATTATTACTGACTAAATACAATCCAACCTTTGCTACTTCTTCTGCATCAGCAATTCGATGTAATGGGTGATACCTACCTAATTCTGCTAAACCATCTAAATCTCCCTTAAATCCAGCTCTAAGCATGGGAGTATCAGTTGCAGCTGGGACAATTGCATTTACTCTAATCTCAGGAGCTAATTCTAAAGCCAATGCTCTAGTCATAGTAACCATAGCCCCTTTACTAGTAGCATATAAACAAAATTTAGCTTTTGTTAAATTTGCATGGATACTAGCGATATTTATCACTGATCCTTTTGCTCTACGTAATTGTGGAAGAAATTGCTGGATTAGCCAATAAGGTGCTAAAAGGTTTGAATTCAAAGTACTTAGCCAATCATCCTGATTGACATCTTCAATGTCTTTGACAATTTGAATTGCTGCATTGTTTATCAGCCCAGTTAATCCATCATCTATATGTGATTTTATTTTTTCATAAAATTCTTTTACTTCATTTGATGTTGTTCCTAATTTACTAATATCAAAATTAATAAATTTATAAGGATGAGCATAATCAATAGGTCTCCGATCAATAGCAATTACTTTATATCCTGCATTATGAAAAACATCACAAAATGCAACACCTATACCACCAGCTGCACCAGTTATGATAATGTTAGACATTTATAATATCCTCCCAACTCAAAGTTTTATCAAACAGATTAGAGAGTAGTTCTATGATACTGTTTTTATGTACATAGTCCCAATATTTAGGACTATTATTGGAATTATGGGATGCTAATATTGCCTTTCCCATTTTTCTTAATGGACTATTTACCGGTAATGGTTCATGTTCATATACATCCAGTCCGACTCCTGCTAGTTTTTCATTTTCTAATGCTTTAGTCATTGCTTTTTCATTGATAATAGGACCTCTAGCTGTGTTAATTAAATAGGTACCTTTTTTCATTAAATTAAATTGCTCTTCATCTAATAAATGATAACTGGTAGGATTTAGATCACAATTGGTTGTTATAATGTCACTTGTTGTTAATAACTCATTTAGTGAGACCATTTTTATACCTAACTCATTTATGATTGTTTCTGGAATTTCTGCTGTATCATTCGCTATTACTTCCATATTGAAGGCTCTTGCTTTTCTTGCTACTTCCTTCCCGATTTTTCCTAATCCAATAATACCTAATTTTTTCTCTTCTAGGGTAAAACCTCGTAATTTTGACCACTTACCCTCTTTCATGAGTTTATCAGAACTTATAATGCTTCGAGCAAAATTTAAAATGAATCCAAGTACGGTGTCTGAAACGGGTACAATAAAGGCATCAGGAGTATTGATTACTTTTATTCCTTTTGTTGCAGCATAATCTTTATCGATAGAATCAATTCCAGTTCCCCATTTCACAATCACCTTTAGATTGTTTGCCTTATCAATTACTTTTTTAGTAAATTTATCATCACCACAGATTGTTCCATCAATATTTTCTATATTTTCTAATTCTAATAAATCTTTTTCTTCCATTCTTTCGATAATATTAGGTAGGATATACTCGATATTCCAATTATTAAAAATTTGTTGATAGTTATTGAGAGCTAATTGTAAATAAGGAGCAGAGAGTAATATTTTCTTTTTGTTCATTCATATACCTCGATTATTTTTCAGCCCAGATCCAACAGTGTGAGCTTAATTGATTTTCAGATAAAAATATTTGAAAATTATTTAATACTTTTTCATTTTTACTTAACAAAGTTTTAATAAAATGGTTTTCAGAAATGTATGCAGGATTTTCACTTATATAGTTTTTTACTATATCAACATCAAGTTTTCCTGGAGTAAAAATATTAATATTTTTAAAACCAGCATTTTTCAGTAAGATTTCAAATCCTTCAATAGATAGAAAATTTATATGATGAGGTGGAGAGATACTTTTAGATTTTTCCCATAAAACCTGAATATCAAATCCACTGATTGTTAAAGTTGTAATTAATACTTTACCATTAGGTTTAATCAATTTATTTAATGATGTACAAAAAAATAGTGGATCATATACATGTTCTAAAACTTCTAAAGAAATAACAAGATCTAAATTACTGATCATTTTATCTGCATCTTCTGCAAAAACCGGTGCAACAGTGAAACCTTTTTTACGGCAAATATCAGCCATTTTTGGATTAGGCTCCACTGCTATTAATTCTGGGTGATGATTAAAATCTTTATTTAGTTCTTCTAAGAGCAGACCGAATCCAGCGCCAATATCTGCAATTGTCTTAGGAAAGAAACCATTATTTTTACATAAAGCAACAATTTCTTTAGCTTTTGGCTTAAATAATTTTATTCGTCTTTTTTCTAATACAGCAGGAAAGAATACTTCTGTCCAGTATTTTGTTGATTGACTATTTTGATAAAATTTTTCAAAATCTTTTTGTAAAGGTCGAGGTGATTGAAAAACAGAATGACAATTATCACATTCTACAAATTGAAAACCCCACTTTTCAAATACTTCATGAACCTTACTATTATTACAAGCAGGGCAGTTTATTTTTTTAAATTTTGAAGAATTAAAACATAATGATGCATCTCTTGCACTTAATTCTAGGTATTTATTAAATAAATCTGCTGGTCTGATTTCTTCTTCTTTCATTTTATTTTATTCTTTAAAATTAGATACTTATTTATTGCTTTCCATTTTAATGCATTAAATTTTATTGAAATCAATTCAATAATTGATAATTTGTCAATTTTTTCGCCATATAAATACTTAAGTAATAAAATTTGACTTTTATTCAAGTTTTCATAAGGATCATCATTAATTTTTCCCGTAAATTTCATTGAATCTGTTTCTAATGGCTCTTTGTTCAGGGTAGCTGTGTATAATGAATCTTCAATATTTATTTCTAAAAAATTCGCAACTTGACTCATGGTCTCTTCCGTTTTAAGAACTAATTCTTCAAATTTGATTAAGTATATACGATCATTGTTTTTTTGTAGAAGTGAGGTAACTTCTTTTTGAAAGGATTTAATTTTATTTATATATTTTAAATCAAACAAGCATTGCTCAAATAAAAATTTCTGATCTCTCGTGAAATTTTTAAATTTTGTACGAATTCGTTCTGTATTAGTATAAGACAATGCAACAGGGTCTCTCATAACAATTATGATTTTTGAATTCTTATTGTTTTCTAGTATATCCATAATGGGAACTAAACCATTTGATGCTGATTGTATGAAATAAGAATTATCTGTATAAGTACTTTTATTATTTTTCCAGCACTCTAGAAAAACTTGAAACAACAAATTTTGTAATTCTTCTAATCTGAGAGGATAAGTAATATTAGATAGCCTTTTACAAAAAAGTTTTAAGAAATCAAAATAATTAAAATCAAAATTAATATATCTTTGATTATCCTGTGATGATCCTGCAACAATAATTTTTCCAATACAGTTATCAATGAATGAATTGAGAGTATCGTTTTTATTTAAAAAAGAAATTATTTCTCCAACTGTGACAGTAAAGCTTTCTGTGTTAATAACTAGTTCAATTTTTTTAATTGATTTTTGATTTTTTTGTTTTTCGGATGCTAATAATCTTTTTCTTTTTACAAATGAAATAAATTTCTGAGAAATAAGAGATAATCCCAATCCCTGTTGTGGACAAGTTGTAATCATATGGTGACCATCTAACAGTGGACGTAATAAGCCTTTTCCCGATGCTACAATTCCACAAATATACACTTTCTTCATTTCGTTTTCCATGATTTCAAATTATTTTATTCCTCTTCATTTCCAAATACTTTTAATCCTTTTATGGACGTTGTGATCTTATTTCTATATTTAAGTAATGTATCATAATTTGAATTTGTGAAATTATCAGCCCAAAATTTTTCTAAGTGAAGGACATCAATATGATCCAAAGATGCAATTTTT
Source organism: Spirochaetota bacterium (assembly GCA_022361115.1). Lineage (GTDB taxonomy): Bacteria > Spirochaetota > GWE2-31-10 > GWE2-31-10 > GWE2-31-10 > JAKSBL01. The sequence continues at coordinate 4,555 of JAKSBL010000677.1, forward strand.
TTCCCAAAATCAGTTTCATCAAGAATCTTTTGGTATGCTAGTGATCCAGGCATTGGTTGTAAAATAGTACAACCAAGTCTATCCACACCTCCCAAATCTGCAAGTTTGTTGCAAAGTGAATATGTGTTTTCTAAACTACTAACACTCTCTCCAGGTAATCCTAATACAAAACTAGGAAAATATTTGATATTATATTTTTTTAATAACTCAACTGCTTTTAAGATAGTTGCAACTGTTTGACCTTTATAAGAGTTTTTTAAAACTTCATTGTCTCCACTTTCAATTCCTAGAAAAACTTCCTCTACATTTAGTTCCTTCATACATTGAACGGTTTGTTCAGAAATGAAATTAACTCGGCTATATATAAAAAAACTCAAATCATTGCACTCTTTTGGTCGGCTTTTGGTGAATTTAAAAAACCATTCCAAATTATTTAAATTATCATCAGAAATATCCCAAATTGAATTTACACTGTATCTATTTTTTAATTCTTTTATTTCATCCCATATGGTTTCAATAGTTCTGCATCTTACTCCTTGTTCTAAACGGGCACAAAAAATACACCCTCCAGATTTATCTCTCCAAGAACAACCTTTGCTTGAATAAATAGAACCTGGTCTAATTCCAATTTTATCAGGATATAATTTCTCAAAATTTTTAATATATTTTTCAATATTTATAAATTCTCTAGATGGAGTGTTAACTTTTTTTAGATCTGTTGTATGCAAGTCGTTGAAAACGATAGTTGATTGATTATTAAAAACTAGATTTGGAATATGATCATAATTTTTTTTATTATTTAATAACTGACCCACTAAATCAAGAAAAGGTTTTTCTCCTTCATATCTTATTATAAAATCAAAACAACTTTGATTTAATAAAATGTTTTTAGCAAGTACAGATGCATGAGGTCCTCCTAATACGGTTTTTGATCCATATTCTTTAGCAATTTTAGCATAATAAATACATGTAGGGTAATTATATGTGGTTGAGTAGAAGCCTATTAAATCATATTGACCAAATTCGTTTAAATTAGCTAATTCTATATCTTCATCGATTACTGTAATATTTATCTTATCTTGGTAGGTATTTTTTAATTCAGTTGCAATTGATAGTATCCCTAAAGGTACGTACATGCCTTTTCTTGAATGCGTTGTACCCTGTGCATTTTTTGGATTACATAACAATAAATTCATAACTCAATCCCCTCTTTCATTACCCATTCGACTAACTTAAAATCAAAAAGTGAGTTAATATCTAACGCTTCTTTTTTGTTAACAACAACAGCTTTAGATTTGATTCCTAAATAATGACTATCTGCTTTATCTTGACAAATTAAATTCGTGCTTCTCAAATATAAACCTCCTGTCAAAAAGTAAGCAGTTTCTCGTAGTTGTCTTCTATGAACTTGAGCGCCTTCAGGAATAATACAAAAATTTTCAATTGAACCATTATTTTTTAATCGTTTAGTTATATATGGATGTGGGCTGTCAACTTCTGAAATTGTAGTGACACTATCACATTCATCACGATCAAATATCTGAATCATTTCATCAATCGTCTTTGCTGTAGTAAAAGGATTTGTTGCCTGTAATGAGAGAACTCCATCATAGTTTATTCCCATGTTTCTATAGTATTCATAGGCATGTCTTAATGGCATAATAGAACTAGCATTATCTGTAGCAAATTCTTTAGGTCTGAGAAAAGGCGTTTCAATACCTAATTTATTTGCTATATTATATATCTCGTCATCATCAGTTGATAGAATAATTTTATCCAGAAATTTAGCTTTCGTTGCTGTTTCAAAAATATATTGAATTAATGGTTTACCACAGAGATCTTTAATGTTTTTTTTGGGAATTCCTTTGGAGCCCCCTCTTGCTGGAATGACCCCTAAAATTTTTTTCTTCATCTATACCTCCGTTTTATGTTAACTTAAAGTAGCTTTTAAGTAGATTGTTTACAATATCTTTTGATATATTATCTTTTACTTCAATAGTTGAAAAATATTCAGATATTAAATACATGTTTAAATTATTGAGTCCTAAGGATCCATCTCTAATATTTTGAGGTTGAGTGATAAAGCCCAATCCAAATAAACCAATATATATATCTTCTTTTTTTAAATGTCTTGGCATATAGGGGATAATCATATCTATTTCTTTATTTTTCTCATACCATACAGATCTTAGTTCTCTATAAACAGGAATTAAACTATTCATACCCTCAAATACAAATTTCTCAATTAAATTATCAATTAAATCAATATCCCTAAATGGATATGTTTCTTCTAGAATAATGCATATGTCAGATAGAACAGATTTTTTTTCTAAACTGTTTAATGAATAGCTTAGAACTTCATCAATACCAATAAAATCTTCAGATAGTTCTTTTGGTCTGAGAAAAGGTTCAGGCAACTGTTGATTTTTTCCATATTCAACCATTTCCTTATTATCAGTTAAGATATATGTGTCGTTAATGTATTTTGATTGTTTTGCTCTTTCAATTGTATACCATATTAATGGATGTTTGCCATAATAAGTCATTTTTCCTTTATGTGGTATAAGTGCTATGATATTCATGTTTTCTAGATTAAAATTTCCAAAAATAGTTTCTCTTTTTTTTTTATTTAAAGATTGTAGTATAGTGACTACATTTTTACATCTCTCTGGATCATTGTCCTGATGGATTCCATGATGATGATACACTTCTGCTTCTGGTTCATATATTATCATATATCCATTTGATATAACCAGTTCACCCCATAACCTGTCTTCTATATTAGTTATCTTTTCATCAAATGGAAATTTTTCCCAAATTTTTCTAGTAAAGGCACTATTAGCATTATGAAAAAAGGGATCTTTTTTTTGAACAATTTTATCCAATCCAAATGTTGTTATTAGATCCCGTTTATCACTATCTTTGGTGAAGGACATAGGAATTTGTCTTCCATATATTCCCGCAACTTTTGGATCTTTGAGGTCCTTTATTAAATTTTCAATCCAGTTTTTATTGACAGGGATACAATGTCCTGACAGACAAATGATAATGTCTCCAGTGCTTTTTTTTATACCATAATTAATAGCCTTTCCAGGTAAGAAATCTTTTATTGTGGTTATTTTTACTTGAAATTTTTTAGCTTTTTCTATTGTTTTATCAGTACTTTCATTATCAACCAATATAACTTCAATATTTTTATAAGTTTGGTTGAAGACTGAATTTAAACAATGGTTAATCCATCTTTCTTCATTTTTGGTTCGAATTATTATTGATACTTTTTGGTTTTCCAAGGTCATAATAAAGCCTTAAATTAGAAATTAAATAAAAAACTACATTTTTGTAACGAGAAAATCATCTATGGCAAGATAGTCAACAGAACCCATTTTAAAAGCCCTTAGTGCATCATTAGGGCAGCAAACAATTGGTTCTTCATGCATATTAAAACTGGTATTAATCAATACCGGGATTCCAGTTATTTCATAGTAATGTTTTAAGATATTATACAATGATTCATTATCTTCTTTTCTTACTACTTGAGGCCGAGCTGTACCATCAACATGGACAACAGCCGGAATTAAATGTTGTTTATCTTTTACCACATCATAGGTAATAGTCATATATCTGGCAGCAACATCAGAACTGTTATAATTTACAAAGTAATCCTTTGCATACTCTTCCATAATAATTGGAGCAAAGGGCATAAACTCAGTTCGACTAAGTCTCTTGTTCAATATATCATTTATTGATTTATCTTGTGCGCTAACAATTATACTTCTATTTCCAAGTGCTCTTGGACCCCATTCCATAGGGCCATTGAATCTTCCAATTACTTTATCTTTGCTTAATAATTTTGCTATTTCTTTTTCTATATTCTGATGTTTTTCGTATTTCAATTCAGACCTATCTAAAGCATTCTTAATAACATCATTAGAGTAATAATGTCCTTTGTAGGCATTATCCAGTTGATTATTTTGACTATTGTTATTTTTATGATAA
>JAKSBL010000659.1 GCA_022361115.1 Spirochaetota bacterium
GCTGGTACTTCTATGTTAGCTCAAGCTAATCAGAAGACCCAAACAGTATTACAATTATTACAATAATAAAAAACCCCCTGTATTCACCAGATTGAATACAGGGGTTGTTCTTTGACATTTAAGTATTTTCACTGCTTTTTTATTTGCTTATTTAACGCTCTGCTTTTTGGGCTCAAACTTAATCAAAAAGCAGGCGTTTTATAGTATATCTGTTAGTGAAGAAATAAAGGGGCAAAAGTGGTTTTACGTTATTCTTCGAAACAGGAGGATATACTCAAATAAGGAGTAAACCTTAAAAAATCCTCTCCAGAAGGATTCAGGAGAGTTTAATCAAAGGGAGGTAATTATGATTATAAACCACAACATGTCATCAATTAATGCTAACAACGTACTGCGTTTTAAAACCAAAGATGTAGACAGATCAATTGAAAAACTGTCCAGCGGTATGAAAATTAACCGTGCGGGCGACGACGCATCTGGTTTAGCAGTATCAGAAAAAATGAGAAGCCAGATCCGCGGATTGAATCAGGCTGAACGAAACATTCAAAACGGTATATCCTTCATTCAAACCGCCGAAGGATATTTACAGGAAACCACTGATATCACACATAGAATCAGAGAACTGGCCGTTCAAGCTTCAAATGGTATTTATTCTGCCGAAGATAGAATGCAGATCCAGGTTGAAGTTAGCCAATTAGTTGATGAAGTTAACAGGATTGCTTCACATGCTCAATTTAATGAGTTAAATATGCTGACAGGTGCTTTTGCTAACGAACAAGCTGGTGGTACACCAACCGCTTCTTTATGGCTACATGTTGGTGCTAACATGGACCAAAGAGAAAGACTTTATATTGGTACAATGACAGCTGCAGCTTTAAAAATGGAAGACGCAGCTGCTGGAACCAAAATGTCTATCAGTACACCAGAACAAGCTAACCAGGCTATTGGTACTTTAGATGATGCTCTTAAAACAATTAACAAACAAAGAGCTGATCTGGGTGCTTACCAGAACCGATTTGAAATGGCTCAAAAAGGTGTTGCTATAGCTTCTGAAAATTTAACAGCTGCTGAATCTGTTATCAGAGACACCGATATGGCTGGAAGAATGGTTGAAATGGTTAAAGACAATATTCTGGTACAGGCTGGTTCTGCAATGTTAGCACAAGCTAATACCAGACCACAATCTGTGTTGCAATTGTTAGGATAATCTTAAAGACCAGTAATTAGATTGCCCCTATCTGGTTTTTATAAAGATCAGACTGTAAAACCACATCATCATTATATCCCTATACTCACCATTCTGAGTATAGGGATATATTCTCTTTTTTTTTAAAAAACTGGTAAAAAAGTTAATATTTGTGTAGAAAATGCTTAAATTTTTTGTTGTTTTTTCGAAATTTATAATGATAACTTTAAAAAAGTGCTAAAATTTAAAGTAAAGAGGTATATGTTCCCTTTATGGGAATGAGGAGAATTTATTTTAGTTAAGGAGGGGAATTATTAAAGGAAACAGCTATTAATGAGCTGTTTCGTTCTCAGGAAGGGTTTTATCCAAGGAGGATACAATGAATGATATCAATGCTATAAATTCAAATCAAGAAAAAATTATCATCCCATTACCAGAAGCTCCTCAACAAAAAAAGAAAACCCAGGAAGTAGAACTATACCAGGCAAAAGCTCTTTCTAAAGAAGAAATAGAAAAAATATTAGAAAAAACCAGTACAAAAATTGATACTGAAAAACTATTACAACAAATTGCTCAATTTAATACAGAACTTCACGACAAAGAAGTTAAACTCAGTTATAATGAAAAGATAAACAGGATCATTATTACTATTGTTAATAAACAGAAGAACGAAATCATTAAAGAATATCCATGTGAAGATCTGCAAAAATTAGCAATGCATTTAAAAAATATGATCGGAGTTTTATTTGATTCTCAAGTATAAAACGCGAAAAGATAATTATTAACCGGATGGAAGATGTACCATCCGGTTTTTTATGCATTTTTTGAATAACTTTTTATCAATTATTTTGTTAAGACTAATGTAAAAATCACTTCAAATACTCACTTTTTTTTAAATTAAACCGAAAATTTTGTTAAATTATGGTATGATAAAAGAAAGAACTGGGAGAGTGTTGATCTTTAATGTCAGATAGTTTCATTCCTTCAATTTCGGATAAATACAATACTCAACAATCCATTGAAAAAATCATGAATGCCAAAAAGGTTAAATTGACCGAATTAGAGGATGAAAAAAAGGAGATTATAGACCAGAAGGTTCTTTTAAATGAAATAAAAGCCAATGCTCTCAGTTTGCAAAGTCTCTCCAAAAAACTTTACGGTTTTGAAGCTCCCTTTGATGATAAAGTTGCCCAATCAACTAATGAAGCTGCTTTTTCTGCCAGTGTAAACAGAAATGCTGAAATTGGAGAGTTTTCTCTTAAAATTGATGAAAAAGCCCGGTCTCACCGGATTGCCAGTGATTCATTGAGCAGAAATTATAAAATTCCTCCTGGTGAGTATTTATTTTATGTTGGTGAAGACTCTGTCAAATTTAACTTTAGTGGTGGTTCTATTAATGATTTTGATGAAGCTCTCCGTATATATGGAAAAAATATTCTCAGAGCCACTGTCACCAATGATACTGCTAAAACCCAGGTTCTTATCATAGAAACCGAGAAAACAGGTGCAGATAAACTGATCGGTTTTGGAAATGACAGGACAAAGTCTGTTTTTTATAAAATGGGTTTCTACCAGGAAGTAACCGCTTATGAAAAAAACTTTACCCTAAGTAGTGGTAATGTTAAAAATCTTCTATCTAATCAATCACCAGTATTTTCCCAATCAGGTGTTTTATTTTTAAAATCAAACGAAAAATATCAATTTACTTTACCTGAAAACATTAGTTATCGAAAAAAACTTATTATGGAGTTGGATATTCTTGCAGAAACCCTGACTTTGAAGGAGAAACAAGAACAAAAAGCTCCGCTACCTACCGGGCCACACTTTGATACTTTTGGGCAGACCACTATTAGAGATATTGAATTAGAGGGAGAGTCTCAATTAATTGATATCCCTCCATTAAAAACAGATAAAAACTCTCAAAAGCCAGATGTGATTATTGAAGATGATCATTATCTGGAAATTGTAACAAATAAAGGGACGATTGAAGTAGAAGAATTAGCTATTGGAGATAATAAAAAAACATTACGCTTTGAGATGGCTGATTTAATCGAGGAAGATGAAATCATTACAGATATTATTTTTAAAAATAATAACACTTTAAAAAATATTGAAGTTAGTAATATAATTTTTTATGATGAAGAGACCAAAGGGGGAATTCGATTCACTCATGAATTATCCAAACCTAGTGATGCTTTGATTTATTTAGATGGCTTAAAAATAGTCAGGGACAGTAATACTATAGATGATCTTTTAAAAGGGGTGACTCTCAATATTTTTGATAAAACCACTAAAAATGAATACTTAAGAGTGGACCGGGATTACCTCAAAATTACCGGAGCAATCAAAGAATTTATTGAAGAATACAATACATTTTTGGATATGTTGAATAAAAATACTACTTCTATTCCAGATCCAACAGACCCGGAAGGCAAGAGGGGAGTTTTTTCAGGTGAATACAGTCTGATCACTCTAGCTAACAAAATAAGAATTATGATGATGAATCCTTATCATACTACTTATGGAGATCAACTCAATAATATTGGTCAGATTGGGCTTTCTACTAATGCTTCAGGAAGCAGAGATATTGAAAAAATCAAATCTCAAAGGGGTCGCATTGAAGTGAATGAAGATAAGTTTATAGAAATGATGGAAAAATTTCCTGATGGGATAAAATCTATATTTGGTTCAGATAGTGATAATGATTTAATTGTGGATGGTGGGCTTGCATTTGAGGTTGAAAAAATTTTAAAAAGTTACACATCAAGGGTGAATGGATATTTCAAGCTAAAGGACAATGCTTTTGTTCAGTCAATTGAAGATCAGGATGAAAAAATCTCTGATTATAAAGAATTGTTAGAAGAAGAGGAAGCAAAATTGAGACGGGATTTTTTAAAAATGGAACAGGCAGCAGAAGAGTTGGAAGCAAACCAAAAAAAATTCGATGCTTATAGTAATACAAATCAGTAGTTTTAGATTAAGGAGTTCAGATTGAAAGTTTATATTAATGGTGAATCAGTTCCTGTTGAACTTGAAGGGGAAAAAAATGCCAGTGAGATTATTACAGCTCTCAGTGATTTCGCTGCTCAAGCTGTACCCAAGCAATTTATTACCAAGATCGTGATCAATGAAACGGAATATTCATATGCTGATGAAGATCAATTAAAAAGTATAGATTTAGAAACAATTGAAAATCTGGAGATTGAGACCAGTGACGTTAAAGGGATTTCACTCCTTTCTTTACAGCAAATCAAGCGTTATTTGGTATTTCTTTTAAGTTTGATTAATAAAAATCAATGGGATGAAAATTTTGAGAAAGTAATGGATTCGATTAGCTGGATGAAAGAGGGGATTGATCAGATAGTCTCTATTTTTGGAGAAAAGAAAAATACTCTCATTAGCCAACAAACACTTTTTCTCAATAAGTATGATACATTGAGTAAATTTTTTGAAGAAATTGATGAAAAATCTTTGCCTATGAGTGCAGAGACTCAAAAACAATATCAAAAAGTGGTTACTGAAATGCAGGATATCATTAAAAATATTGCGATTATTATTGATAATTCTTATATGGTTCCTTCAAAAAAATCCATAGAAAAGGATATAGAGGAAATTATCAAGCACATAGAGCAGATCATTCCTAAATTGGCTAATATTCCAATTCTTTTTCAAACCGGAGAAGATAAGGAAGCTATGGATACGATCCAGAATTTAACGAGTATTATTGAAAAAAGTATTAGTTTGTTTATTATTTTTAAAGAATCTTTTAAAATCCACCTGGATAAATATACCATTAAGGAAGTTCCTTTTGATTCATTTTTTACTTCCATTACTGATCATTTAAAAGAGTTGCTCGTAGCTATTGAGAATAATGATTCAGTAATGATTGGTGATCTTTTAGAGTATGAATTTATTCCCAATGTTGAAGAAATGAAAAATATATTAGAAAAAATCAGGAATGATGCTCTAGTAAATGCAAATTAGCAAACAAATGTCTTGAAATAGAACATAAAAGTTCGAGATTTATAAATTTTTATATTTTTTATTGAAAAAAATGTGATTTCACGTTATCCTTAAAATAGGATATAAATTGGTAACTTACTGTTTGTAAATAACAGGCTCCAACTATCATACTAAAACTATTATCTATATTGATAAATTCATTTTTAAAGAAAGGTTTTGCTAAGCTAAATGAGTAAAAAGTTAACTTTTATTGAAGAGGCTGAACTAAAAGGATTTAAGTACTGTCCAAATGGCCTCCTGGGCAATGGTTTTTATGGAAATGAAATGTTCATTACCTTAACCGAAATGGAAAAACTCAATAAAATTGGTGCCCAGATCAATGAAAGACCGTCGGAACAGAAAAGAATTGATTCTTTATTTTTTATTGAATGTGAAGGACAATCCAGGTTTCTTACTTATGATTTATTAAAAATGTTTCCTGATATACCAGAGCATAAACTGCATAATTTTCTTAATAAAAATAAAGAAATATTTCAATCACAAAAACTTTTTACCATGGAAAACCGAAAGAGAATTTTTTCAATAGAAGCAGTAAAATTTATTTATAAAAAAATGATTAAGAAAGAAGAGCCTGTAGTTAAAAAAAGGGGGAGGAGGTCTACAAAGAGTGAGATTAATTGATATTGATCGATTAGAGATGGTTGATGACCACATTCATTATCGGAAAAGATATGAAGCCAGTATTATATTGATGGATAATAAACACCAGATTAAGCGAAATGCCATTTCTTTTTCTATTGAATATAGACCTGTTGGTGATCCCCTTATTGATATTAAATTTATTAATGCTGATAACATCATGATGGATAAACTCATTCCCAAAGTAAAGCAAAAAATAACCCAGCTTGATCATGATGGCGTTTTAGCAGCTCTTCATAGAAAAAACTAAATCTGTAAACCACATTTTTTTCATTAAATTTTTTGAATAACTTCTTTTTTTTACTCAAGTTTTATTTAGTTACTTGAACACTTTTCATTATTATGGTATATAATGCAATATTAAAAAATCATATTAGATCTATTTTTCGGGTGATTATATGAATATTGCTAAAAAAGAAGACATTCTCAAAATATTAGAAAAAGAAAAACTGGCTTATATTGCCACAACCAATGGTAAATTTGTAGATAATGCAGTTGTTTGCTATTCTCATCAAGATCTTAATCTTTATTTTGGTTGTTATGAAGATACTTTAAAAGGAAAGTATTTAGCTCAGAATGATTATGCAGCATTTGCAATTGGGACATTGCAAATACATGGTAAAGTACGGAAGATAAAATATAAAAGTTCAGAATATAAAGAAAAAATTCAATCCTATGCTACAAAATGGCCCCAATATCTTCATGTTTTTGATAAAGAGAAAAATCAGTTATATGAACTTGTGCCATTAGTTATCTGGAATTATAATCCGAAAAAAGGTGAAATGAATCGGGATGTTCTTATTCTAGATCAGGATTATTATACTGAACTTGATCCTTATCTGGCAAAAAAAGAGTATAAATATAAATCTACTATTTAACTGATATAGAGAAAAAAAATGAAATATATTTCAAAAACTGAACAAGAAACATTTGAGATCGGCCTGAAGTTAGCTGATAAAATCCAAAAAGGTAATGTCTTTTTATTGGAAGGGTCTTTAGGAGCTGGTAAATCGGTCTTAATCCGGGGAATAGCTGCAGGATTGGGGGTTGAAGAAGCCATTCCTTCTCCAACATTTACTCTAGTTAATGAATACCTTACTCCTAACTGGCAAATATTTCATTTTGATTTCTATCGTCTAAATGATCCCTATGAGCTTTATGAAATTGGTTTTGAAGAATACATTTATTCTGAAGGGATAACTTTTATTGAATGGCCTTCCAAAGGGGGAGATCTGATTCCTGAGAACAGTATCAAAATCAATATCCAAATTTTAGCGGAAGGGGAAAGGGAGATTAATATTCAATGGCCAACATAAATTTTTTAACAATAGATTCGACTTCCAGTCTCTTAAAAATTGCTTTACACGTTGATAATAAATCGCGAGTTTGTAACATTCCTGATCAATTCAAACATGTAGAAACTTTAATTCCCAGTATTGAGAAGCTTTTTGAAGAAGAAAAATTATCTCCCGATCAATTATCTCATATTGCTGTTTGCTGCGGCCCTGGTTCCTTTACAGGTATTCGGATCGGCGTAACTACTGCAATCAGCCTGGCTTTTTCTTTAAATAGCAAAGTGTTTGGTTTTTCTGTTTTTGA
>JAKSBL010000155.1 GCA_022361115.1 Spirochaetota bacterium
AAATAATTCAAATTGAAGGGGAAAAACTAACTTTAAATCATATTGAACATCATATTTTAAGGCCTATTTATCAGGATAATCGTCTACATTATGCTCTGAATTGTGCCAGCTTAGGTTGTCCTGATTTGCAGAATAGAGCTTTTACATCTAAAAATATGGAAAAATTGTTGAATAATGGAGCAGAACGCTTTATAAACCATACTAGAGGAGTGGAGATCATTCATCAAAAATTAAAATTATCCAGTATTTATCAATGGTATGCTCAGGATTTTGGACAAAATTTGGAAGAAATTAAAAAGCATTTGTTAAAATATGCTTATGAGCCATTAAAGAATCACATCAGTCAAACCACAAAATCTGCTACTTATCAATATGATTGGTCATTAAATAATTATTAAAGCAAATGAGGATTAAATTTTTTAAAAAACTACAAAAACTAAATATATACCTTGTATATTTTTACTTCATCACTTATAATTAATTTGAAAATAACATAAATTTAATCAGTATTGGTATGAAAAAGTTAGTTTTATTCGTTATTTTTTTTAATTTTTCTTTTTATACATTTGCAAATTCGGAAACAAATAGTATTAAAATTGCTGCTATTTATGCCAGAGATGGAATTGCTTCAGTAACCGGAAATCAAATTTATGAGGCTCTTCACTATTGGGCAAATAATATCAATCAAAAGGGTGGAATTCTTAACCGTAAGCTGGAAATAGTTGAATACAATCATAAAAGTTCCCCTTTAATGGCAAAAGTGATGGCCCGGAAAGCTATTGAAGACGAGGTTACAGCTGTGATTGGTTGCGGTTGGAGTACTTTTACTTTAGTGGTTGCTAAAGAATTGCAAAATGCCCGGATTCCAATGATTACACCCTATTCAACTCATGTTGATATTACCCAGATTGGAGATTATATTTTTCGAATTTGTTATGATGATTTGCTTCAGAGCGAAGTATTAGCTAAGCTTGTCTATCATGATCTTAATGCTAAAAAAGCTGCTGTTCTGATCAATACTAATCAACAATATAGTATTGATTTAGCTGGTCTTTTTGACCAGCAATTTCAAAAACTTGGTGGTCAAATTGTTTATGAAGGCGATTATGTTGAAAAGCAAACCAATTATGAAGATATATTAAGCAGGATGATTGAAGCTAATCCTGATATTTGTTTTATTCCCGGATATGCTTATGATTCTAGTATTATCATTAAACAGGCAAAAAGAATGGATATAAGTATCACTTTTCTTGGTTCTGATGGCTGGAATTCTGAAATGTATCAATATGCTGCAGATGAAATTATCGGTTATTATTATACCACCCATACTCACATAGATAGTGCCCATCCGGTTAGTCAACAAATTATTAAAGATTTTCAGATTTTATCTGCGGTGAATAATATTGATTTTACACATTTTAGCTTAATACATGATGCAGTATATTTATTAGCAGATGCAATAAACCGTACTGGATCATTAAACCGTCAGGAGATTAGAAATCAATTGGCAGAAACCAGGAATTTTCCAGGAGCAACAGGAACTATTTCCATGAATTCCTCTGGAAATCCTTTGAAACCAATTTTAATTTTGCAATTTGGAAAAAAGCAACCCATCCTATACAAGATGTTTCATCCTTAATCCTTATAAATACGCCAGGAAACTGAATGAAGATTACTTTACGGACAAAAGTTAATGGAGCAATCTTAGTCACCTTTTTGCTAATAGTCATTTTATTTAACCTGATTTATGTCCCTTTTTTACAAAGAGAGTTTGATAGAAATTTAAGTGAGGTATATGATTATTTAAAAATCATTGTGGAAATGGAAAATGATGTATTGGTGAATGAAATATTTGCCCGTCATGATAGAGCTTTGAGAATTCATGTTGAAGATATGTTGAAAATTAATAAAATCCTGACGATCTCTTTATTTAAAGCAAGTGGCAATCTAATTATATCTGATGGAATTAAAGCAGAAACAGAAGATTTAAAAAAAAGTCAGCAATATCAGGTTAGAAACGGGCAATATCATTATCGGGTGAAATGGGTTGATAAAGATGCAATTTGTTTTTTAAAAGAGTTAAGTCTTTTAGATGAAAAATTTGGATATATTAAAATCTATTTTTCTATTGAACACCTAAATAACCAGCAATCAGAAAATAGAAGAATTTATTTTGGGCTACTCCTTACTATTCTCATTACCATGTTAATTATGTTAAATATCATATTATCAAATACTATCATTCGCCCCATCCATAATCTTAGAGATATAATGAGCTCTTTCAAACCTGATAAACAGATAAAGATGCTCAAATTAAAAAGGGAAGATGAAATTGGAGATTTAATTAATACTTTTAATAAAATGTCGCAAAATTTAAGTGATAATTATCGAGATTTAAGTTATTCTAAAGAAGAAATAGAGAAAAAAAACCTGGAGCTGAGTAATTATCAACAACATTTGAAAAAACTGGTTGATGAAAGAACCACAAAATTGGATGAAGCAAACAAGAGAATTTTATTACAGGAAAAACTTACCTGGTTTGGCAAAATGATTACTGGTATTGCTCACGAACTTCAAAATCCACTTAATTTTGTAAATAACTTTTCTGAGATATCCATTGATTTAAAAAAAGAACTCATGGAAACCATTGGTGAACATAATGATCTGATCAATGAGGAGTTATTAGAAGAAATAAAAATTTTATTAGATCAAATAGAGAATACACTTGATAAAATAAATTTACATGGCCAGAGAGCTGGTAAAATTATTCAATCCATGGTGCTTCATTCAAATGAAATCAATACTGATTATTCTCACCAGGATATAAATGATTTATTAAATACAAGTTTAGAATTTGCTACTCTGAATTTACCTCCCAATGAAATGATGCGAAAAATTCAGTATATTAAAAAGTTTGATGAAAAACTACCACTCATCAATGTAATTCCACGAGATTTTATCCATGCAATTGTCAATATTATTAATAACAGTACTTATGCAGTATTAGAAAAGGGATCACGTTTACAAGCTGAAGGTTTTTTTGATTATCAGCCTAAAATTATCATTACCAGTACTTATGCAGGTAGTATTGTGCAAATAGTGATTGAAGATAATGGAACTGGAATTGCTTCTCAAAATTTAGGTAAAATTAAAGAACCTTTTTTTACTACAAAGCCTTCAGGAATTGGCGCTGGTCTTGGATTAACTTTAGCTAATGATATTATTAGTAATCAACATAAAGGAAGGATTGACTTGGAATCAAAAGAGGGAGAGTTTACCAAAGTGGTGATTAATATCCCTGTTCAGGAATATCATAAGAATAAAGCTTCTTAAACTATAAGAAATGATTAATCTGTTTTTTTTATTCCCTTTTCTTTTAAGTAGTACTCAATTACTTCTAACAAAATAATTTCTCCAACTACTTCCCGATTTTTATTTACAACTGGTAGTTCATTAATTTTTTCGCGTTCCATTATTTTTACCATATCTGAAATATACGTATCTTCATAAACATAATATGGAGTGGGATTCATTATGTCTTTGACAATAGATACTTCATAAGCTTGTTTAGCTTTGTACAAAGGACTCTCAGTAGGTTGAATGGCAGTATAAGGAAAAAGAAATTCTAATACATCATTGAGACGTACCGAACCGATTAATCGTTTTTTTTCATCTATTACATAAACATGTCGAGTTCTAAGATCTTCAGTCATTTTAGTGAGTAGTTGGTCTATTGATTTATCTGCTGTAATCATTGATACAGATTTCACAATAAAGTCTTTTATATCACCAACTTTTTTTAAACGTAAGATCTCTTCGGACATAATGTATACTCTACAAAAAAAATATTTGTGATTTAAAGTGCACTATAATATATTATGAAAAAAAAAGCTACTATTATCAATTGCTTTTTAATAGAAAAATTTAGTTCTTTTTTTTAAAAAAAATCAAATTGGTGAAAAAAACTACTATCTGGATGATTTCAATTATTTAAAATGAAACTAACTATAAAGTACAGATGATTTATTTATAAGCTGATTATTTGAATTTAAATGATGAATACTATTTATGAATTTAATATTTCTAAAAATCTGTCTTTTGGAATATAATTACATTCAGTTATGATTTTTCCATTTCTATAGAAGCGCAGATAAGGGATGGCTCTGTTATTCCACTGATCTTCTTTAAGATCAAGAAAATCACTAAATAAAGGAGACTGATCATAGACATATTTCATTATCTTAACATTTTTTAAATCAGGCTCGTCTTCTTTCAGTAACTCATTAATCCATTGTTCCATATAATGCCATTGAGAGCACCAGCTTTGTGTTAAAATCAGAACTAACTGTTTGTGAGACTGCAGTAAAACCTGATCAAATTCTCTATGTTCAATCGCTTTTTTTATTTCTTCAATATTAATATCTTCTATCATAAAAGACTCCTAAACAGATAAAACAAATTTATAGAGGTTTTCATGTGTGAGGATTGCTAAAAGTAATCTTTGCAGATGCAAACACCCAGACTGCACTGGTTACAAATTACTAAGTAATTTGCTACTCGTTGTATGCAGCCAATATGACCGAGCAATTAGGTTGCATAATCCCGAGCAACAACCAGAGGTTGTAACCAGGTAAAGCGTAGCGGAATTGACCAGCCAAAGCGTCATTAGTAGCTTTTAAAAAATCTCTATATTTTATTAAAAACATTTTTTACCAAATATGTAAAGGATATTCCATAAATCAGTGAAAA
>JAKSBL010000614.1 GCA_022361115.1 Spirochaetota bacterium
AGGTCCTGCTGGAGATCTGCTAACAGCAATCATTGAAAAAGGTATGCTGATCAATAGAGATTCCGTTTATATTGCTAATGTAGTAAAGTGTCGTCCTACAATTGACCAGTTAGGAAAAAGAGATCGCCCCCCAGAAAAAGAAGAAACTGCAGCCTGCTGCTGGATCTTAGAAAAACAGATTGAGATTATTCAACCAGAAGTCATTATAACCCTGGGAAATCCAGCTACCCGTTTTATGTTAAAAACTACAATCGGAATTACTAAAATGAGAGGAACATTTTCCGAATACAAAGGGATAAAAGTTATGCCAACCTTTCATCCCTCCTATTTACTAAGAAACGGAGGAGATAAATCTCCTTATAAAAAAGATGTCTGGTCAGATATAAAAAAAGTCATGGCCTACTTAAATATGGAAATCCCTTCAAAAAACCGGAGTTAATATGATTTTAGCAATAGATGCAGGTAATACCATAGTTGAGATAGGAGTATTACCGGTTGTCCAAAACCACTTAGAGATTATTGCCAGTGCCCGTTTTTTTACTAAAATGGAAATAACCTCAGATGAGTTTGCTGTATTTATCCTAAATTTTTTAAAAATTCATGATATTCAACCGCAGCAAATCAAGTCATTGATTTATTCTTCAGTTGTCCCGCCCTTGGACAATATGATATATCGTATGTTTGCTGATTACTTTAATGGCCCAATTATGCAGGTTACTGAAAAAACTAAACTCAATGTTAGAAATTGTTATCAAAACCCTTCTGAGGTAGGGAGTGACAGACTTGTTGGAGCGTGTTATGCTGCCTATCATTATAAAAACCAAAACGCTATTGTAGTGGATTTAGGTACTGCTACCACAATTTGTGCGATTAAATCCAATGGCGACTATTTAGGCGGAATCATTTGTTCCGGCATGGCTACTTCAGTTAATGCACTCACTAAAAAAGAAGCCAAACTCCCGGCAATTCGCATTATCAAAAAAGATAAAATCCTGGGAGATAATACTATTCAGGCTTTAGAATCAGGTATTTATTTTTCTACCCTTTATGCTCTAAAAGGAATGATAAAAAAACTGGCCGAAGAAGTAGGCTTCAGTCAGTATGTTACCATTGGAGCTGGCGGTTTTGCGAATATCTTTGTAGAAGATAACATTTTTGATGTTATCGAAGACAAAATGCTTTTAAAAGGCCTAAAAATTATTGCTGATATTAATCAATCATAAACATGCAGAATATTGAATCAAAATATTTCACTATCAATCATAACAATGAGTTTTCTCCTTATCAAATAGAATTTGAGGAACAAAAAGTTTGCCAGATCAAGCGAGAAAAAGGGAGTTACCAATTCTTTTTTTCATTTCCATTTAGAATTCTTTCTCCAACCATAGCAGGAACATCTTTGGAAATGAATTATCAATTCATCCCTTTTAATTGTCAATCCATGATTGAATATCATTTTTTAATCATTCAATGTCAAAAAATCTATTTACTAATAAAGAATAAAAATCAAACCAATTGTACCATCGATTTACTCTCTTCAACTCAAAATAAACTAGTCATTAAAAGTAATTATTTATCTGATCTCTGTTTTCAAATTGATGTTGTTCAGAATAGACCCAGACTTCTCAAACATCATTGGTTACCAAGGATACAAAATGATTTACCAATAGTAAAAAATGGAGTTTTCTTTCAGGCTGATCATTTTAAAAGCAGTATCAGTGAGATTTGCAATCACTTTGATCTAAAAGAAACCATAGCCATAACCGAATTTCAAAACCCATATGATCAGAAAATGCAAATTCAATTGGAAAGTTTTATACAGATATTGAAAATGTCGGGTTTTTCACATCTTCCAACTTATGATCTTACTATGGGTACCGAAAACAAAAATACTGACTTGAATCAAAAAGTATTAAACCGTAATCATAGCCCATTATCTTTGAATGATCGTTATTATATCAATCCATTTTCTGAAAAAGGAGAAAATTTACTATTCGCAATTTGTGAAGATAAAGTATCTCATCAAGCAGAAGGAATATTTTTTAAACCGGTTTTTTTTCAATTCCATACTGAAACTCAATATCAAACTGCAATCTGTAAAACCAGGTCAGCCTACCTATCCTATGGTGAATGTCTGAAAAGATACCAGGAAATTCTCCAAAAAATAATTGGCTTATGGCCAGAAAAACTTTTTCTCTTAGAATTGCTTTCTCCAAAAACAGAAATTGCTTATTTCCCTATTCCTACAGCAAGTTTAAAAAATCATCCAATCAATTTCATTGAAAGCCTTCACTTCCAGGGTTATTATTATCTCTGTTTAATTATTGATAAAGAAGGCTTAGCAATTTCACAGGATACTATTATACAATATTTAGCAGCACAATTTCTGACACCAATGACTTTCTATCATTTTTCATTTCTTGAGGATATGAAGAAAAAGGGAATGGAAGACTGGATCAATCAAGCTATTACATTAAAGAAAGAAATTTCAATTCTCTTATACAATTCAATAATAAAAAAAGAAATTATGATCCAAAGGGACAGAACGAATAAACCAACAGGAATTCAATTTGGAAATTCGGCTTATCTTTCCTTTCCCGCATCTGGATTATTTCAAAACCACCCAGGATTGCTGATAAATGAAAAATGGTATTGCTGGCAAAAAAAACAAATCATCACAATCCAACAACAAGATAAAAAAGAGAAAGCTTTTCAATTGTATATACGTAAAAACAGTATCATTCCTATTTTAACTCGTGATTTTTCCGGAGGGATGGAATATTTAAAGTTTATTATTTATGTGCATTCAGATTGCCAATTTACTTATCAAGAAATAGTGAATCAAGAGGGAAAAAGAACCAAATGGATCTCTCACCATCTTTCCATTCAATACATTTCAAATACAATAGCTATTCAATATCAATCTGAACAAGAGATCCCTATAGATCGGCATATTATTTTTCATATTGTGACTGATGATCAAAAAATTGATAAAGCAAACTTAAACAATAAAGAAATAAAAATTTTGCATAATAAAACCCAATCCTTTGCTGAAATAAAAGTTTCCACAAAAAAAATTCCATTAACCTTGCAGTTGGATATCAAATGAAAAAATACATGATATTACTCCCCTTTGTTTTTCTCTCTTTGTCATTATATTGCCAGAATCCCATTGTCTATCTACCTGGAATGTTTGATAATGGTGATCAACTGAATCCAGATAATCAATTAGTGATCCAATGTAACAGTCCAGATGGTTTTTATTATCATACCCTTTTTAAAAAGTTCCTTTTTGACCAAGAAGTTCTGCTTTGTTCTTCTCAAATTGTGGAAAAATATCAACGCTTAGTAGTAGCTAATTTAATTGGCCCTTATCGAACTAACATCTCTTTAGAACTCATGGGAGAACGCCTATTCTGCCTGTTAATCGGAAGGGCTCCAAAAAGAAAAAGCTATCATAAATTAACAAAATATAAAGGTTGTGATTTTTCCGGAACCTGTATTCGCAATAAACAAGAAATCTACTTTCAAGGATTGATTGCGGAAATTTGGGCGAAGTATGGTAAGGTTGTTCATTGTCAGAAAAGTAATAACCATTGGCTAGCAAAACCATATCTAGATCAATCTAAGAGTGATTTTACTTATCAAAATCCGACAGGATACTTTGACCATCCTGATCAAATTAAGCTTACCATGATTACTCATTCTTCAGGAGGACTGGCCCTTCGTTATTTCATAGGATTATGTCAAAATGAAAATATTTCAATACCTGTAGCCCAAATTGTGAATCTGAGTGTTCCTCAAAAAGGAGCTCGTATGAATTATACTTTAAATCAGGCCTTTCCCCGTTTAATTGAGGATGCTATTAATCAATTCTATGAAAACCAGGAAACTGGATCTATTACCATTAATCACCAGGAGTATACTTATTCTGAACTCTTAACTAAAACGAGAATTCAATTATTAAAAGGCGATCAATGGATTGCCCGTTTAGCCAGAAAAATTATTGGTTTGTATATTCTCTATCGTATTCCTTTTGATGGAAAGAAAAGTGTATTAGCTAATGATCCGGCTCTTCATGATCTTCACCCGGATCACAAATTCATAAAAAAAATATCTGAAATCTCTCTGCCCGCAGCTATTCCCATTATTAATTATAAAGTCACCAGTCCCTATGCCATGGTTTTTGAAAATATCGGTAAATATCTGCAATTAGAACAGCATGATGGTGTGGTAGATAGCAGAGATACTTCATTATCTTCAATTCCAAATTTCAAGCAATTAAATATCACCAATATTTATGTAAAAAAAGCCAATCATATTCCCCTGCCTTATATTAAACCTTTGTTTGAATTAGAGGAGACCATTAATCATCATTATAGATTTTTACGCATACTCGTAAAGGAAAAAACTTCATCAAAGGAAAAGGATATTCTTCTCATCCAGGCAGTGTTTACGGCAATCATGAATGAAGTTGGTCTGGATCTAGACTATTTTATGGAACATGAAAATTATTCAGTGATAGATTATTTTGCAGAAAATCCTGTCGAATTTAAATGAATAAATAGTTTTTCTTGAATTTATCATGGCTATCCATTAAAATATAGTCATCTCTTTAATCTTAAAAAACGGAATGACACAACTTTATATAATCGGAGAGTGCTTCTATGAATAATATCTTAATCCTGCAAGGTTTAATTGAAATCGTTTTATCCGTATTATCTGGTTTATTGATATTTCTTTTAAGTTTTCGTTTTTTTGACTTGATAACCAGGGATATTGATGAAGTGGAGCAATTGAAAAATAATAACACAGCTGTTGCCCTTTTTATTGCTGCTTTTATATTTGGAATATTACTTATTGTGAAATCCACAGTTGACCCTACATTAGAAATACTAAAGAACTTATTTGCAGCTGATCAGCTAGCTTTTCGGCTGATAATGGGAGCTTTAGGAAGAATTGTTGTTATATACTTAGCTGCTGCTCTTTTCGCTTTTTTAATTCTCTGGTTTACCCTTCGCTTTTTTATGCTAATGACACGCAAAATTGATGAAATGAAGCAAATAAATGATAATAACCTGTCCATTGCACTGGTTATTACTGTTTTTATTTTATGTATTACTTTACTGATATCTGATCCTATTAAAAGCATCTTAAATAGTCTGGTTTTAGCTCCTCAAAACTTAAAATGGGGAATTCAACGGCCAGTCATCAATATACCGGTTTTTATCCAAGGCTTACTCCATTTGACGATTGCGATCTTAGCCGGCATTGCTGTCTTTTTTTTCAGCTTTAAGATCCTCAGTTTTTTAACCAGAAAGATTGATGAAATCGAAGAATTAAAAAAAGATAATCTAGCTATCGCTATCTTAACCTCCTCTTTTATCGGAGGAATTATGATACTAGTTCGTGCAGCAATAAAGCCAATCAATAAAACACTGGACTATTTATTCTCTCAAGATATGGAAACCTTAATTATTTTTATTACCCTCCTTAAAATCATTGGTTTCTTTTTTCTAACTGCAATTTTTGCATTTTTCATTATCTGGGTAGTCATGCAGATATTTATGGCAATAACTCGGCAGATTGATGAACTTGCAGAAATTAAAAATAGAAATGTTGCTGTTTCAATAATTATTGCAGTATTTATCCTGACTATTTCATTGCTGTTAGAGCACGGATTGACTATCCTGCTTTCAGGCCTTATTCCTCTGCCCCAGGTAGGGACAGGAATTGTGACTCCGCCAGTTTTTTAATTGGATAAACAAGGAGCTTCTTATGAAAAAGCTTTTTTTGTTCTTTCTTCAACTTATCATGATTCAGTCAATAACCTCTTTTCAGTATTATTCAGAAGATTATTTTTATTCTGTTGATTTAGAAAAGGATTGGAAATTGCTTACGGATCAAAGGGGATATCAGGCTTTATTTCAACATAAAGCAGGAGAAGCATTTATTGAAATCTTAGCATATGAACTCAATGCAGCCAATAATACTAAACACATGTATCAATTATTTACTGAAAGATTAAAGATGAAGGGGCAGTCACAGGATATTACTTTTTGTCAATATCCTGCCGTAGAGGGCCATCTTGCCTTCAAACTGGATGGTCTGGATTATAAAATTGATATGGTGGTTTTTCAGGACGATTATTATTTTTATCTGGTTTTAGGCTACTGTATAAAAAAATCTTATGCTAAACATCAAAATCAATTAGCCAGGATCATGAATACTTTTAAAATTTATTATGATAATGGTGTTATTTATAGCAATGAAAATAAAACAAAAAAAACGGAAGCTATCAATAAAAAAATACAACAACTTATTACAGAATCAGGAACCTATGAATTGAAGATGCATTGGAATAATTATCGAGAAAAATTTACCTTTAAAAAAGAAGATCTTTTTTTATCCATTAACGAACTAAATAAGATGATGATCCCCAGTTATTGGCAATATTTTGAGATCGATTATCAAAAAGACAGTGATTACCAGTTTACCTTATGGAAAAAGTTTTATCAGGAAGTTTATGATAAAAATTTTTATCGAGTTACTCCAATCGTAGAATGGTTTGTTGAACAAGCTGAAATCAACCGCTGGTCTTCCTACGAGTTAGCAATACAGGTCATTCAAAGTATTCAACAAATACCATATGAGCGTCCATATAATATTGTAGTTGATAAAAACCAATGCTCCAATCAATTGGATTACTTAACTCCCAACCAGGTTGCCTGGTATAATCAAGGTGATTGTGATACAAAATCTATGTTTATTGTTCTAGTTTTAAGACGTTTAGGATTTGATGCAGTGATCTTTTTTTCTTTTAAATACTCTCATGCCATGGCTGGTATTAATATCAATGGTAGCGGTGAATATAAAGAGTATAAAAATAAAAAGTTTTATTTTATCGAATCCACTTATCCGGGCTGGAAAATTGGTGATCTGCCACCACAAATGGGTGATACATCATACTGGCGAGTTATTCCCATTCAATAAGAAATACAGGAAAAATAATTGCCTGCATATTCCTCTCAGGATATTTTTTCAAGCTACTCGATAGATTACTCTACAAGGTTATTTAGTTACCTAATTGTTTTTTATTTTATCTTAGTATTTTTTTATTCTAACCTGATGGTTGATTACCAGAGATTTATCTGTTGATCAACCCACTTTTACAGGAAAAAACAGCTTTACTCTTGCACCACCAGTTTTAATGTTTTCAACTTTTACCATCCCATCATGTCCCTCTGATATAAGCTTTACAGTAGCTAATCCTAAACCTAAGCCTTCACTATGATGATCAATATCTTTACAGGAAAAAAGATCAAACATTTGATCCAATGCTGCTTTAGGAAAGCCAGGGCCATTATCTTCAATGATGATAACTGCAAATTCATGTTCGATAAAACTCTTGACAGAAATTTTAACATCTCCCTTTGAGTATTTAATAGAATTTTCAATGATCAACATAAGAGCTGTTTGAAGGAGTTTAATGTCAGCAAATAATTGATCATTCTGGATATCTAAAGAAAAATCTAATGTTTTAGTTTGAGTTGTATCCTTAAAATTTGTCGTTATTGTTTTTATGAGAGATTCAATATTCAATTGTTCAAGGTTTAACTCATCACTCTGGACACTGAGAAAAGTAATGAGTTGTGCAATATCTGCAAACCTGTTTAAACGACTAACAGCTTTTTGACTTAACTCTAATAGTTCTTTTTGTTTTGAATCCAACATTGACAGATCAATAAATTCAAGGAGTTTTAAACCAGTCAGGGGAATGCGCATTTCATGACTAATAAGAGATAAAAAATTACTTTTTGCTGTATCCAATTGTTGCAATTTTTGATTAGCATTTTGCAGTTCCTGAGTTTTTTCATTCACCATGATTTCTAGTGTTTGCTTTTGTTGATAAAGTGCAATGTGTGTTAAAACTCTCGCCTTAACAATAGGAGGGCTGATGGGTTTCGTAATATAATCCACTGCACCAATGGCAAAACCTTTTTCTTCATTTGCTGTTTCCCCTTTGGCTGTGACAAAAATCACAGGAATTTTATTCGTTTCTGGGTTTTGTTTCAGTCTTTGACAAACCTCAAATCCATCTAAATCCGGCATCATTATATCAAGTAGTATTAAATCGGGTTTAGTTGAAGCATTAGCGATTTCTAAAGCTTTTTTTCCATTAATTGCAGCTCTTATTTCATAATCATCGTTTAATATATTGGAAAGAATACTGATATTTTCAGCAGTATCATCAACTATTAAAAGGATTGGCTTTTTATTATTATTCATGATAGTCCTACTTTATTATTTATCAAGATCAATCTGATACAGATTGTATTTAATGACTTAAATAACCGACCGCATGTCAAGTTTTTCATTAATTTTAATTTTTAACAACAAAATGGAGTTTTTCTACCTGATAAGGTAAAACTCGACATTTGGCTTAACTAAAAAAAATAACACTCTCTTTCTCTGTATTTAGTTTTTTGTCCAGCTTTAAAAGTTTGTATTTAGCTGCTTCTAATAATTGATTAAAATTTTCCTCAGATAGTTTACCATTTCTATAAATATTCATCATATTTTCATAAAAGGATGTAGAAGTTAATTCTACATTAGCAATAGCTTCAACAGAAACAATGCCCATTTTAATAAGAATATCAATGACCACTTCAATATCAGCGATAGCTGTTTTTAGAGGTTCAACAGTATCACTTAAAATACGAAAGTATTCTTCTTCTGGAGTTTTTACCAGCTGATCCAGTACTTCCGTACTTTCTTCTAATATTTTTTCCACTATTTTTAGGTTACCTAGATCATTTGTGGCAATCAGACTGAGCAATTCTTCAGCTTTTTGTAATTTTTTATCCATGGAAGTGTTTGTCTTAAGTATGGATTCGATTCTGTTAACCAGGTAATTGACTTGTGAATTTGATATTTTGTGAGCTTCTTTTATTTCTGTATTGATCAGAGATAATTTGTGTATAGATTCCTGTTTTTCTATTAATTGTTGTTTTAGATGCTCCTTTGCCCTTCTCAGGGCTAAATGGGTTTTTACTCGTGCTTCCACTATTGGCGGGCTAAAAGGTTTATGAATATAATCCACTGCTCCTAATTGTAAACCCTTAATTTCATCTTCCATTTGTGTTTTAGCTGTAATAAAGATGATAGGAATTTCTTTAAGAATTTGATGCGATTGCAGTTCTTGACAAACTTCATACCCATCTTTTTCTGGCATCATAATATCTAATAAAATTAAATCCGGAATATCCTGTAATATCAGTTTTATTCCTGTATTTCCATTACGGGCAACTCTGATCTGATACTCAGGATTTACAGCAAGAGTATCACTGAGTATACTGATGTTTTCTGGTGTATCGTCAATAATCACTATCTTTGATTTTAATTCCATGAAAGCTCCTTACTTATCTAGCTGTTAAAAAGAATTCTACTTCAATAATTGTTTTTCTTCATCATAATCTGCATATTTTAATGATATGATCCTGAACTGTTCTCTGAGTTCTAAAAAGATATCAACAATGTCCGGATCAAAGTGTTTCCCTTTATCTTCACTTATAATTTTAATCACTTCATCCTGAGGCAGGGGGGGTTTATAAACTCTTTTGCTAACCAGAGCATCATAGACATCCGCCAAGGCCATTAATCTTCCAGCAATAGGAATTTCATCCCCCTTTAAATGATGCGGATAACCTGTACCATCCCACTTTTCATGATGTGTCAGGGTTACTTCTTTGATAAACTTTAAAAAATCAATATTAATTTCATCCTGATTGATACTTTTCTCAGCTTTGACAATTGCATTCCACCCAAAAAATGTATGTTTCTGCATTAATTCATATTCTGAGCTGGTTAAACTCGTAGGTTTTAATAAAATATGATCTGGAACGCCTACTTTGCCTATATCATGCAAAGGAGCAGATTTATAAATCATTTCAATGGCTTTACTGTTCAGTTTTTTTTCGAAATAAGGGTGCTCGGCCATAATTTTAACAAAATATTGGGTCCTTCTAATATGACCACCCGTTTCATTATCTCTTGTTTCTGCTAGGTTGGCTAATCCATAAAAGGTTACATCTCTGGTTAATTCTACTTCTTTACTTCTTATTTCAACTAAATCTTCTAAATGATTTTGATACTGTTTTAATTCTAAATAGTTTTTTACTCGGGCTGATACAATAGCTGGATGAAAAGGTTTGGTGATATAATCAAGGGCTCCTAATGATAAGCCTTTTGTTTGATCTTTAATATCATCCATAGTACTGACAAAAAGAACGGGTATATTTTTTGTTTGCTGATTGGCTTTTAAATATTGACAGACTTCATAGCCATTCATTTCTGGCATCATAATATCTAATAAAATTAAATCTGGAGGATCTTGCTCGACTAATTTTAATGCTTGTTTCCCATTTTTTGCTGCTGATACCTGATATTCCTGCAAAATATTATTTAATAAATAGATATTTTCTTTTGTATCATCAACAATCAGTATTTTTTGTTTCATACTCCATCCTCATTTCCATATAACTTCCGACAATGTTTATCAATGAAACATCAATTCATAAAGATGAGAAACCTTCTCCATTGCCTTATCATAATCAAAATCCTCTATGTGTTGCTTCAATAATAGAGTTTCTTCCGGTTGTTCTTTCATTAAAAAATTTTCTATTGTTTTAAATTTTGCTTCAGAGTCAATTCTGGCTTTTTCCAGATAATCCTTTAATTCTTCAAGTTCAGAGATAAGGTTTTCTTTTTTTGCAATACCCTCCTGAAGGTTGGATTCCTTATTGTACAAATCCGGAATTTTTGCTAAAGAATCAAGTACAATGGTTAGTTCTCCTTTTAGTAATTTCGTTAGATTTTTGTAGTTATCAGTGAGATTATGATTTTCAGTAGAATTTTTGAGATTTAACTCCAGTTCTTTTGACAATTCTGCCAGATTTATCATCCCCAAATTTGCTGATACACTTTTTAAAGTATGCGCCATTCTTTGGGCTGTCTGAAAATCCTGCTGAGAGGACTGTTCCTCAATTTCAGCAATAATATTTCCATATTTTTCTCTAAATCTTTTTAATAATTTTAGATATAATTGTTGATTTTGATTAGCATGATTTAAGCCTTCTGAAAAATCTATACCAGGAACCAAGGGCAATGAATAATTAGTTTCAGTTTTAACTTTATTGAAATCCAATGGTATATCTTTTTTTGACCAGAAAGCAATTTTGGTATACAGGTCATAAACATTAATAGGTTTACTAATATGATCATTCATGCCTGAATCAAGGCTTCTTTGACCATCACCAACCATAGCATTAGCTGTCATAGCAATAATCGGTAGTCTTTGATACTGCTCATCGGCAAGGTTTCTGATTTTACTGGTAGCTTCATAGCCATCCATTACTGGCATTTGGACATCCATTAAAACTATGTCAAACTTCTGAGATTGAACGCTATTAAGAGCTTCAAGTCCATTATTAACAATGGTAACATCCAATCCTACCTGCTCTAATAATTCCCTAGCCACCAGTTGATTAATATCATTATCTTCAGCTAGTAAAACCTTTAATCCACTAATTTTTAATTTTATGGCAGCAGGATTGAGTTTGTTGTTTTTAGTAGAATTCAAAGATCTGTTAAGATCTTCTGTAAATGTTCTCATAATAGTATCAAAAAGTTGTGATGCAGTAATTGGTTTGTTTAAAAAACAAGAAATATCTAATCCAGCTGTATTTTCCTTTGCTCCTTCTAAATCATAAGCAGAAGAAATAATGATTTTAATATCTTTGTAATCCGCCATTTCAGTTCTAATTTTTTTTGCCAATTCTAATCCATTTATACCTGGCAGTTGATAATCTAAAATAATGAGTTTAAAAATATCCCTATCCTTATTTTCGCTTAATACTTCTAAAGCTCTTTCTGCATTATTAGCAATCACTGTGTTAAATGAAAATGAATGGAGCATTTTATTTAAAATAAATCCAGAAATGGCATTATCATCAACTATGAGTATTTTCATTCCATCCAGTACAGATTTGCTGATTAAACGATGCTTAAACTCCTGATTACATAAACCGAGTTGTACAGAAAAAGTAAATTTACTGCCTTTTTTAAATTGACTTTCAACAGAAATGGATCCTCCCATCATTTCTACAAAATGTTTACTGATTGCTAAGCCTAAACCAGATCCCCCAAATTTACGGGTAGTTGATCCATCTGCCTGGGCAAAGGGACGAAATAACTTGGCAACCTGTTTTTCAGTCATGCCTATGCCTGTATCAGCTACAGAAAACTCCAGTAATATTTTTTCTTTTTCTTCATCTTTGGCAGTCAATTTCGTTTGAATACTGATTTGGCCATGATCGGTAAATTTAATGGCATTACTGATAAGATTAATGAGGATTTGCCCTAACCGTAATGGATCACCGACCATTACAACAGGTATATCAGAATCAATATCAAAGAGAATATCAATATTTTTTTCTTTTGCCTTAACAGAATTAATAAAAATAGCGTTGTTCAAAACATCATCTAAAAAAAATTCAATCGATTCTAAGTTCATTTTACCCGCTTCAATTTTGGAAAAATCCAAGATGTCATTAATAATCCTTAACAACTGGTGAGCAGCCAGATCAATTTTTTCAATATAATCTTGTTGTTTATTTGTTAGATTTGATTGTTGTAATAAATGAGACATACCGATAACTGCATTCATAGGAGTTCTTATTTCATGACTCATATTTGCTAAAAAATGACTTTTAAATTGATTAGCAGTTTCAGCAGCTTCTTTAGCTAGTCTTAACTCCTCTGCTTTTTCTTCAATAGTTATATCCCGAAACAAAGCCATCATTCCCAGTATTTGATCCTTTTCATCTTTTATAATAGAAGCTGATAGTACAGCTGAGAAAAGTTCTTTATTTTTTCGAACAGCTATGACTGTTCCATTCCAGCCGCCATTTTTTTCAACTGTTGAAAACATTGTAGAAACTAGTTCCTGGCTATTCATGAATTGATTAATGTTAATCTGAAGAATTTCCTCACTTGTATAACCTAAAATTTCACAGGCCGATTGATTGGCATAACTGATTTTTTTATTTAAATCAATAAATAAAATTGCATCATGGGCACTATCAACTGCCAGGGAGAGTTTTTTTAAATTTTGTTCAATTTTTTTACGATCTGTGATATCCAGATCATACTCAATCATCTGGGAGACTTGTCCATTATGAAATAAAGGGTATGCATGGACTTCACATATTTTTAAATGATTATTGGCATCATAATGTCGATGTTCAACAATAACAGGTTTTTTGGTTTTTTTGATTATTTCCATAGGACATTCAATATCTTTGTTTTCTAGATTACAGGGTTGCATAGAATGATGATAAGATTGGTAACAGGTATTTCCTATTAAATCCTGATTCTTTTTAGTAGCTGAATTTGCCAATGCTAGCGTACAGTCATTTACATTGATTACACTAAATGGATGTGGTAAAGATTCTATAATATTTAGTAAAAAATCATTTTTCTCTTGAATAGCCTTTTCAGCTTCCTTTCTTTCTGTAATATCAGAAATCATTACCAAAATATAGGGTTTATCATTATCAAAGCTATCTATTAAACGGGTGTATACTAATCCAGTTTTCACATGATCCTTTTGATCTTTAAATTCTATTTCATAGGGAGACCAATCTTGGTAATTCAAACCTTTATGAAAGCGGAGCAAAATCCGCCGTAAACTGGCAGGTAATATTGGTAATTGATTCAGTTTTTTCTCAACTATAGATTTAGCCCCAATCCATTCATTGATCCGTTCATTCGCATAGAGTATTTTTCCATTAAAATCAACCAGGATTATCACCTGAGGTGAAAGTTGGATTAAATTATAATACTTTGTCCTACTTTTAATCAGTTCAGAAGTCCTTTCATGTACTTTTTGTTCCAACCGATTTTGTAATTGGTATAGTTTGAGATGAGTTTTAATTCTAGCAATGACTTCTTGCTCTAAAAAAGGTTTGGTAATATAATCAATAGCTCCTATATCAAATGCTTGAATAATATATTCTTTATTATTTACGGCACTGATAAATATCACAGGTATGGAAGAGGTTTTAGTATCCCTTTTCAACCTTTGACAAACCTCAAAACCATCCATACCAGGCATATTAATATCTAATAAAATCAGATGTGGAGGCTCTTCATAAATTGATTCTAGTGCACTTTCACCATTATTGGCAATTCTCACTTCATAACCATTTTGAGAAAGCAATGATGAAAGTAATCTTAAATTGTTGATATTATCATCAACAATTAAAATGTTTTCCTTCATAAAAATATCCTCCCAAATATCTATTTAAAGAAATAATTACGCAATGTGTCTAAATCAAAATTATCAACATAATCAATTAAATTATCTCCCAAAAGATCGTCCTTTTGTTTCACACTTTTCATAAGTTCTTTTAAGGAAGCAATTTTCCCTATCTTGATTGCTTTGACTATTTCTTCAACAAGGATTGGCGGAAGATGTTCTATCTTGGTTTTAATTTCAGTAATATCCAATACTTCTTTTATTAAAACCTGGCCTGCTGGTTCTTTTTGTTCTGTTTTGTGTTTTAAGTATTTCTTCAATTCTTCGATGATTTGCTTCTTTGATACAGGTTTTCTTAAATAACCGTCACAAAGGGTAACAATTTTCTCTTTATCTTCTCGAAAAGTGGAAGCAGTTACAGCAATAATTGGTAGATGTTGATACTCTTGATGATCTTTAATCCATTTGGTAGCATCATAACCATCCATTACTGGCATTTTCATATCCATTAAAACAATGTCAATGGAGTTTGTCTGAATCATCTGACAGGCAATCTGTCCATTTTCAGCTTCCAGAAAAGTAAAAGGATATTTTTTGAAGTAACTTATTAGCACTTCACGATTAAAGGGATAATCATCTACTACTAAAATCGTTGCTGGATCAAAAATGATTTTTTTTGTGTTTTCTTGAACCTTCTCTGTAAGTTTTGGAGCAGCTATCTTGATATTCGGAAGTTTAATAGTAAAACAACTGCCTTCTCCTACTTTGCTTTGTAATTGAATTTTCCCCTTCAGAGCTTCAATGAGCCTTTTAGAAATAGAAAGACCTAATCCTGTACCGCCAAATTGACTTAGTTTTTGTCCTGCTTGCTGTTCAAAGGGTTTAAAAATGATTTCTGCTGATCCTGAGGAATACCAATACCAGTATCAGTAACAGAAATTTCGAGATCAACTTCTTGATATGGATTTTCTTCATTTGTTTGAGAATTAATTTTTAAACTGATAGTCCCTTTCTGAGTAAATTTTATGGCATTACCAATTAGATTTAATAGAACCTGTCTTAACCGAACCGAATCCAAAAGCAGAGAAGATGGAACTTTTGTAGAAATAGAGGTATCAAAATGTAATCTTTTTTGGGTAATTTTTTGCTGAAATATCTGATTCATTTCCTCAACTAAAGCATATAGTGAAGTCTCTGTCATTTCTAATTCTAATTTGCCTGCTTCAATTTTTGATAAATCTAATATATCATTGATAATGGATAATAAAATTTCGCCACTAGCAGTAATACCTTTTAACAACCTGTTATGCTCTTTATCTGTAATTTGCTCATTTAAAATTTCTGAAAATCCAATAATAGCATTGAGAGGTGTTCGAATTTCATGGCTCATATTAGAAATAAAGTCTGATTTTGCCTGATTAGCTAATTCAGCTCTTTCTTTAGCTTGACTGAGTTCTTGTTCCATAATACGTTGTTGGGTAATATCAAAATTTACACCAATCATTTGCAATGGATTATTCTGAATATCTTTTTCGATTAAGGCAGACCCCTTAATGTAATGAACTCCATTATTTTTTCTAATCCGAAACTCAGTATCAAAATCTTTTTTTCCGGCTAAAGCCAATTGCACCTGTTCATTAACTCCAGGTAGATCTTCTGGTAAAATACAGCTCTCCCAGGTTTGATAAGCAATTGTTTGATCTAATTTTTCCAGTCCATATAACTGAAACATATTATCATCCCAAATCATGATATTACTTCGAACATCCCAATCCCAAATTCCAATATTAGCAGACTTTACTGCTACTGATAAACGATCGGACAGCACTCTTATATAATCATCACTAGCTGCTTTTTTCTTTTGATAGTTTTGATAAATAATTCCAATTAAAACAAAGAGACTATTAATAAAAAAGAGCAGTATTAAAAATTGCAGTAGATTATTAAAAAGTAAATTGATCACTTTCGCCTGATTGATCCAGAGTATCAGATACCAGCAATAATCAGTATGAGAACGTTTTTCATTTAAGTTATCTTTTAGAGGATAGATGGTTTTAAATGTGAATAAGCCATTTTGTGTGATGATTTGTCCATTAGTATTCTCAGTGATTTTTTCCCATTCTGTAGGAAAAAAGGCTGCAAAATTGATATCTTTTTTATGAGCATACATAAATCCCCATTCTTCGCTCTCATTCACTCCTTTTAAATAATAACTATCTGAATTTAAAAGCAATACATTATGAAGTTCAGTTTTTTTCATTATTTTTAATTCATTTAAGATATTTTCTCCTAGGTAATTAATGATAATAATGCCCTTTTTTTGCTGATTAACATAAATAGGTGTTGCAACTCTAATCATAGGTTTGATAGGCAGTTCAATTTTGCCAGATTCTACATTTAAATCAAATGGAGAAATAAAAATCTCACCATTATTTAACTGCAAGGTTTCTTCAAAATAATATCTTCCGGATTTATCCTGCAAATATTGATCTTCAATAATCTTTGGATCTCCATCATAGAAATTAATCCGGATTATTTCACCCCCGTTTTCATCTATATAACGTATTTGATCATATAGTTTCTTTTCATTGATAAACACATAAAAATCATGGGCAGCTTCAGTACGGGAATTATTATCAGCTGTATGGAGAAATTTTATTAGGTTACTATTTTGAGCAAGGATTTTTAAATCTGCCTGGATATTTAAAAATATATTATTGAGATTATTGAGACTGATCTCAATATGTTGTGTTTCATATAACTTTAAATCAATATAAGCTTCCTGCTTACGAAAAAGGAAAGAACTGATTAAAAACACATTAACAATGATGATTAGAAAAAAATAATATTTGATTTTTTTGAATTTTTTAAAG
>JAKSBL010000678.1 GCA_022361115.1 Spirochaetota bacterium
AAGCATTAACCAAAGTCCCGGAATAATGACCCGGCGCTGGATGTACAACCATTCCTTGAGGCTTGTTAACTACTATTACATCATCATCCTCATAAACAATATCTATATCAATATCTTCAGCCTCTAATTTCAATTTTTCAGGCTCAGGAATAGTAAGATCAATCTCATCACCAGTACTCACCTTAAATTTCTTAGAGGAAATCACACTTTTATTGACTTGAACATTCCCCTTCTCGATCAGCTTTTGAACATAGGACCTAGAGATATCATTAAGCTTCATGCCGAATAATTTAAAAAGCATGGTATTACTACTATTAGAAATTTTGATGCTCTGAATGATGTAAACAACTTGATTTACAGCGGTCAATGTATACATGATGCAGGATTGCGGCATGAAGTCAGTGTTACTTTAATGGAACCCCCACCTGGCTGTGAAGGTGCACACACACCAGAATTTTACCGCGATACCTTAAAAAAAATTCTGGATGAAGGGATTCCTTACGATTCGGTTTGTTTTAAAGATGCATCAGGGACTTCTATCCCGCAAAATGTATATCAAACCATTCATTTAGCCAGACAATTACTTCCTAAAGAAATCAATATTTCCTTTCATACCCATGAAACTGCTGGATTGGGTGTATTTTGCTGTAAAGCAGCTCTAGCAGCAGGAGCTACTCAGCTAGACCTTTCTATGTCTCCTGTATCTGGAGGAACCTGTCAAACCGATGTGGTAACTATGTGGCACGCTTTACGCGGAACAGAATATGATTTAGGTATTGATATCAACAAAATGTTAAATGCAGAAGAAGTTTTAAAAGGCTGTCTCCAGGAATATTTTGTACCTCCTGAAGCAAAAACTTCTGATCCATTGATTCTCTTTTCACCAATGCCTGGTGGAGCATTAACAGCAAATACTCAAATGATGCGGGATAATAAAATATTACATAAATACGGTGATGTGATTAAAGAAATGACAGATGTAGTAAAAAAAGGTGGATTTGGGACCTCAGTTACTCCAGTTTCTCAATTTTACTTTCAACAAGCCTTTAATAATGTGATGTTTGGCAAATGGAAAAAGATAGCTGACGGATATGGAAAAATGGTATTAGGTTATTTTGGGAAAACCCCGTTACCTCCAGATTCAGAAATTATAAAAATTGCGGCTGAACAACTCAAATTAGAACCAACTACAAAAAATCCTATAGATATTAATGATGAAGATCCATCCAAAGGAACTGAAGCAGCAAAAAAAATGCTGAAAGCTGCCGGAATAACTGATCTTTCTGATGAAAATATTTTTATTGCTGCCACCTGTAAAGAAAAAGGGATAGCCTTTTTAAATGGTGAAGCCCGTTTAGGAGTTCGTAAAAATGTTGTCTTAAAAGAGAAAAAAGTTAAGACTGAAGAAGCAGGTGGTTATACTGTATCTATTAATGACAAAAAGTATTCAGTAGTCATTGATGGTAATAAAGCAACGGTAAATGGGAAAACCTTTAATATTGATATTAAAGAAGGTGTTGAAGTAACAGGAACTGCTCCTACTGATAAGAGTCAGGCAGCCACTTCAGATAACAAATCTGTTAAAGCCCCTATGCCTGGTAATGTGCTAAAGGTGGACGTAAAAGTTGGTAATAGTGTTTCTGAAGGGGATCAATTATTGATTTTAGAAGCAATGAAAATGGAAACTCCAATTAAAGCTCCTTGTAATGGAGTTATCACTTCAATCACAGTAACACAAGGTGATCCAGTAGATGCTGGCCAAGTTCTCATCTGGATTAATTAAGGAGCAATCATGGATATTTTAAACGGTTTAACGCAGTTTTGGTCAAGTACTGGAATTGCCAATTTTGATCTTTATTCAATCATCATGCTGGTAGCCTGCCTTTTGTTAATATTTTTAGCCGTCAATAAAGAATT
This sequence comes from Spirochaetota bacterium, assembly GCA_022361115.1. Lineage (GTDB taxonomy): Bacteria > Spirochaetota > GWE2-31-10 > GWE2-31-10 > GWE2-31-10 > JAKSBL01. Next base: position 1,918 of record JAKSBL010000678.1, read on the forward strand.
TGAACCTTTGCTCCTTTTACCTATTGGTTTTGGAGGAATTTTAGCTAACATACCTATTGCCGCCATTGCCGGGCCAGAAGGATTCCTAGGGATGATCTATCATGTAGGTATTGAAACAGGGATTTTTCCTTTGATTATTTTTATTGGTGTCGGAGCTATGACTGATTTTGGTCCATTGATTGCTAATCCCCGTACAGCTCTCTTAGGAGCTGCAGCACAATTTGGAATTTTTACTACCTTACTGGGAGCAATTATAATTAGCAATCTTTTCCCTTTTATTAATTTTTCTATTAGAGATGCAGCATGTATTGGTATTATTGGAGGGGCAGATGGCCCCACAGCAATTTATTTATCTTCTCAGTTAAAAACCGATTTTATTGGAGCAATAACGGTGGCTGCCTATTCATATATGGCCCTGGTGCCAATCATTCAGCCCCCGATCATGAAATTATTTACCAATAAAGAAGAACGAAAAATTGAAATGAAACAGCTTCGTCATGTTTCAAAAAGAGAAAAAATTATCTTCCCCCTCATTGTATTAGGCCTTTGTATCCTTTTATTACCAGATGCAACTCCTCTAATAGGTGCTTTAATGTTTGGGAATCTATTAAAAGAAAGCGGAGTAGTAGAAAGATTATCAAAAACTGCTCAAAATGAATTAATTAATATTGTAACTATCTTTTTAGGTTTATCTGTAGGATCAAAATTAGCAGCTGATAAATTTTTAACAGCAGCAACCCTGGGGATTTTACTGTTAGGCTTGCTGGCTTTTTGTATTGGAACCACCTCAGGTATCCTGATTGCTAAATTAATGAACCTGTTCAGTAAAAACAAGATCAATCCTTTATTAGGAGCTGCGGGTGTTTCTGCGGTACCTATGGCCTCTCGGGTTGTCAACAGAGTTGGTTTAGAAAGTAATCCTCACAATTTTCTACTTATGCATGCAATGGGGCCGAATGTTTCTGGTGTTATTGGATCAGCAGTAGCTGCTGGTGTATTACTTTCGTTATTAAGATAAGATTCAAAAAATATTATACCGCTAAAGTTAAAAGTTACCTAAAAGAACAAAGAGAAAAAAAGAAAAAACAACTATAGTAGTTTTTTCTTTTTTTCCTTCTTTAGTTTTCATTAGGTAGCTTTTTGTAACAACTCTATCTTTAAAGTTAGAAAAACAACCTTTAAAGCCGAAAATCCTTATTAATAAACAACTCGCTATTCGACCTATAGACTCACCTCTAATAATAATATATATCTGATTTAAAATTGATTTACATCCCTATAGGACCGATAATAAAGTATGAATCAAAAAGAGCTATTTCATATCTTTCGATTACTCTGCATGTTGGTTGTTATCTTTTTTACCCTTTTTATCATTAGTGTTAATGTATTTAAATATCTCAATTTTCTATTTGAAGTCAATCGGGTTATTGATGTGGCAGTAACTACCGAAAAAGAAGAGATCAATATCATTCGAAGTCACTTTACTGAAGAAGATACCAGTATTATTCATCAATATGATCAAACTATTGCTCACAATGCCTTTGAAATGGGTTATATCAATCAAATTTCAGAACTGAATAACACAGAATGGGGTGATGGCATCAACATATTGTTAATTGGTTCGGATAAGGAAAATTTTTTAGAAAAAAAATCCAGGGCAGACGTAATCATTGTGCTCCGTATCAATCAGCAAGGAAAAATACTGGCATTGTCCATTCCGAGAGATACTCTGATTACAATAGATTTTCCCTGTGCATGGGAAAATCAACAAGATAAAATTGGCCATTCTCTTTATTGGGGAGGGATTGAAGGATTAAAAACCAGCATTCAATCAATAATACATGCTCCTATTCATAAAACAGTAGTAATAGATAATTTTCGGACTTATGAAGCCTTTTTAGCTATTATTGGAGGTTTATCAACAGATAAATATCTGGTAGGACAAAAAGGAGTTCAATGGATTCGAAATCGTCAATTTAAATTTGGAGACATTGAACGGTGCCGCCGCCATCAAGTATTTTTAAAAAAGGCCTTTATAAAAGTTTGGGCTATCACCAAAGGCGGCAGTATTATTTATACAGCTCTCTTGTACAAATATTTTGCAAAATTGTTAGAGACAGATATTGCAAAAAATGATTTTTATGATATACTCTACCATCTAAAGATCAATCAATTTGATCCTAGTCAAGACTTCTATACATCCGTTTTAGAAGGCGATTTTGGTGTTTATCAATCAAATATCATCAAAAATGAAGAGTTATCCTGTTGGTTAATAGATAAAAAAAAGGTTGAAATAATTCAGTTTTTATTTTATAGTAACCAAACTAGCTACACTGAGTTTTTTGATTACAGAAATATAAAGATGTCAGAGATATTAATCTGGGAATTTAAAAATCTTTTTCATAAAGGAAAAAACCAGATTAACAAAGACTTAAAAAATACAAAAGATATTTTAGTACAGAATTAAATTGTCCGGGTGGTGGAATTGGTAGACACGCTAGATTCAGGTTCTAGTGAGCTCGCGCTCATAGGGGTTCAAGTCCCCTCTCGGACATTTTTATATAGCTGTTAATCAGCCGATCTAGAATAAGCTCAAAATTGCATCAAATGAACATAAAAGCTAAACTATTTTTTTTAAAATGGCTCTTATTTTTAATCATTTCCTTTTTTTTGACTGCTCCACTGATGGTATTTTATTTTAAAACATTTAACAAAAAAAGAGTTATTAATAAAATCTCTGAAAAATTATTATATATTACTGCATTACAAAAAACAGAACTTCTTCATGATTTTATAAACTATCTAATCAAACAAAATTTTATTCAAAAAATCTATATTAAAACACCAAAAACCGAGATACTAAAAAATAAAACCATTCATCATTCAAAATTATTTTATCATACTCGTGATCTTAATTTACCAACAGGAAATCAGATTCATTTAGAAATCATCTATAATTAACGCCCTATTTAGTAATCTAATCTCAAACATACAGATTCAATAATTCAAAGGTTTTTTAATAAATAGCTTCTTAATTGTAAAAAAAATGTTAAAATGGATAGTATCATTTATTTAACAGGATAAATGAAAAAGTCAGTTCACTAACTTGAGAATAATTCATAGTCATAGTAAGAATGCTCCCATTTTTACTTTTGTCAAGCATTTGAGGAATTGTATGAAAAAAAGGCAGTTACCCTTAGCAGAAATGGATTTCCTGGATAAATTAAAAAAGTATTCTTATATTAAAGAAATGCCTGCTATTTTAGATACCCTCTCTTTTTATAGTGAAAAAAAACTACGATATAATTTTTTAGCTGATTTTCAGAATACTATCGATCATTATCAAAATAATAAATCCTCATCCATGGCTCTGCAGCACTTTGTCACAACAGTTTTGCAGAACCGTTATTTTTTAAGACTCTCAGATCTTTTTGCCATTAAACAGTTAGGTTATATTAACGGATTAAATTTAGAACAGCAAATGATTGCCAAAAAAGAAATCATTTTAAAATCATTGGAGCAATTATCAGAAACTATTATTTCCATGAAAAACAAAGATGATATGATTCGCTTATATCCTTTTTTTGAAATCAATAACCGTTCCTCTCTGTTTAATGAAGAAACAGAATCAAAAAGAATTATTTTTGATATTCTCATCGCTTTTAATCCTATCACCTATTTAAATGATGATATTCGTACAAAGATCCGTGAAATCGTTCAAATTATAGATATTACATTACCTGAAATTCTTTGTTATTATTTGTTCCAAATGTTCCAGGAAGAAAATCTTTTTTTTATACCTGCTGAATTACCAACCTATGAACTATTAGAAAGTACTTTTCCACATACCAAGTTGCTTTTTAAAGAAATTGTGGATATTTTTAGCTTAAAATCTGAAATTGGTTTTGACAAAGATATACTTTCTATAGTGGAGAAAGCTCCATTACTACAGAAAAAAAGAATTACTAGTTTTGAAGAGGCTAAACTCTATTTAAATAATGATTGTATAGAAAGAATCAATCGTATTACCAAAGAGTTAAATGTTCATATTAGTTATAAAAATATCGAATTTTTACACCTTTCTCCAAATTATGTCTCTGAAGACAAATCTATGTATGATCTGGTTTATGATAAAATTTCATATTTTCGAAAATATCTCTTAGACCAACCAGACGAATATCAAAAAGCATTAAATAAGTATTCTCATGAGTATTTAAAATCTTCCACCGCTTCTCTCTTATCAGACATTTCCTTATTAAAGAACAATCCTGAGCGAGGAAAAAACTTGTTAAATGATATCATTGACAAAATTAAGCTCTCAGTAGAATTTCTCGAACAAAAGAACAAGAAAAATCTGGGAATGACAAAACTAGCAACCAATCTGCAAATGTACATTCATAAATGTGATTTTTCCACTTATGAAGAAGAAGAAATCATTAATTTAACTGATGATGATAAAGTACGCTATTTTAATTTATTGATGAGTTTTTTAGAGGTACCAGAAAAAAAACTTCCCACATTCTGTCCTGAATCCAAATTGAATCAAGTTATTGATAATATTGTTGATCGTATTCGAATGGAAAATGAAAACTACTCCAAAGAATATATCAACAATGTCCAAAAACTACTCAATATTTATATTACAAAATTTTCCTATTTTATAAAGACCAGCAATCATAAAGATGATCTTTTAGTTCCATTTAAAAAAGTAAAGGGATACTTAATAAACTTTTTTTTAAATGAAAAAAATTACGAGTATAATGATTATCTTACTTTTGCCAGTGATTGGCGAGTGAAGTGGTTTAAAGGAATTCTCACTGAAATCAATAATCAATCTGATAAATCCAATCAATTTTTCCAGAATTATGGTTTTCAGTATGTCTCAAATAACCAGGATATATATTCAGATAGTAAGATAAATTATAATGCCCTCTTCGAATTTAAAGAACTCTATGATGCTTTTAATAATAAATTTGAATTAAGTTTAGCCAGCCAAAAAATTCAAGAAAAAGAAAATAATTTTAATGATAAATTTGGTTCACAAATTTATAGAGAATTGCTCAGTCAATCCTTTGCTAAGGATACATTAGGAATGAGTGTTCTTTTATTCATCCCTAATGTATTTATTTCTTTTGTACCCAATTTCATTCGCTTTCTTTTTGATACCAAAAGATCAAAAGAAAAAATGTTGATTAAACAGCAATTAGAAAACCAAAGAAATCAATTTCAGAAAGATTATGATGATTTTAAAGTAAAATATGTCAAAAAAATCAATAAATATCTTCTCAATGATTATAATAACCTGCTGCAAAGTAATCAGCAAAAAACTGAAATTGACAAAAATGCTTACCAACAGGTAAAACAAGTTGATCCTCGCATTATCCGGGCAAAAATGAATAATTTACAAAATAAAGATCAAAAATCAATAAAAGCAATTTCTTATGATCTAACTGGTCCTGAAAAAAGAGCTGAATTAACTTTTTTAAAACATTTACAATCGATCATTAAAAAATTTCCAGATACGCATTTCATTACTTTAAAAGAAAGAGATGATGCCAGGGTTATTGTTGATGTCATGGACAGCCGTAAGATACTCATTGCAGCATCTGTTTATGCTTTTTCCATTCTTAGTCTTGATAAAAGTCTAACAGAAATACTGATCAATTTATCGACTAATGGTATTATAAATATCCATGGAACGGGTGTGATAACCCTCACCAAAGAAGGGGTAGACCGGGTCATGGAAATATAGATAATCACTCATAGATAAGCAGTATTATCTATGAGTGATAGGTATATCAATTCAATATATTTTTTACAGGATATTGTTTCTTTAATAGGCCGATTTCTAATAACTGGTTCATGGTTTTTTCATATCGTTCTTTTTCTAAATAACCAATGCCATTTTTATGAACAAATAACTCAGAAGTGATTAATAAAACCTCTTTCCAAA
>JAKSBL010000396.1 GCA_022361115.1 Spirochaetota bacterium
CCGGTTTGCCGATAAATTGAAAATCCTGGTTTAAAGGCAGTTTTGATCTTTTGGTTATTTTTCCCTGGTTAAAACTAGCCAGTTCTAATTCTGATTTCTCAGCATTATTTTTTACCAAAACACACTGATTATGATCAGAAACAGCAACAAAAGAAATCCTTTCTAAAAAAGTCAGTTGTTTTTCCTGTTTCTTTTTTAAATCATAACAATAAAGATCATAATAGTAAAATCCGCCAGGCGAAGCTGTCATTTTCGTTGCCAGAATATATTGCTGATCATGGGTCAAATTAATGGAATAATAACTCCCTTTTTTAATTTTTTTAAAATCTCCGGAACTTAAATCATAAAGATAAAGGGCATTATCATTTTCATAACTATAACTGGAGACTAACAGTTTATTATGCTGAAAATCCAGATCCAGTATTTCACCCTGTAAATGGGTAATTTGCCGGCCGGGGGGAGCGGAAAAAGCCTGAGTGTCTAGGGCTGCTTCTTCATAGGCCTTCCATTCATTCCATAAATCCTGTAAGGACTTTCCATATATTTTTTTAAACTTGAGTACAAACTGAAAAACAAAGGGCCAAAAATCATTGGATTGATCAATAATAAACTGCTGAAATTTCTCCTGACCATACTGCTGATATAAATACTCCAAAAAAGCAGCTCCGATGTGATAAATCTGGTTGCCCTGGGGCCACTCCACCACTGGATCGACAATTTTACTAAAATCCGGTATTTTTTTGTCTTTAGCAAAGGCTTGTACAATGGCCCGGTTATAAGATCCCTGTAACCTGCCATCTGGAGAAAACAGGGATTCTGCCAGAACGGCACTCCCTTCATGATACCATTTAAAAGCATTGACTAAAGGAAAATACAAGCGTCCATACAAAACCCGCCAGAACCAGACCCCGCCTCTTATCTGATCAATTTGCAGAATATGAGCTAACTCATGCACCAGCATGGTATAATAGGGATCAGCAAAATCTCTGAAAGTTTTTTCAAAATCACTGTCTGCCAGGTAAAGATAAATACTATTACGGGGAAAAGTAGAAGCTAATCCATTAGGAGCATCAGTGTGGTCCGTCAGAACCAGTATAATCCTCTGTTTAGGGTTCCATTGGAAAAAAGGCGAGAGTTTTGCATAAATATCTTCTGCATAAACCGCAGTTATTTTCCCTTTTTCTGTATATTTTGCAGGATAAATAATCCGAAAATTAGCGGTTTTAATTTCTTTCATCTGCCCTTGCAGAGGGACATAATCAAAGGCAGGTAAATGATAAAATGAGCAAAGGATGATAAACCAAAAGAGTATTTTCTTTTTCATCTTAAATCCTGATAACTAAGGGGTAAACCAAAAGGCGAGACCAGGCACTCCTGACTCGAATACTGACGTTCAATCCTGCGTATGGTCTTTTTTTGTACCTGATAGAGAATTTCAGAAATCACTTCCCCTTTGTACAGATAGGTTTTTTTCATAATCACCGCATTTTTTTGATTTCTGACAATTTCTTCTTTTAACAGGCCTTTTTCATAAACAAAATCGACTTTTTCAAAAATCTGATGGTTCTGATCCTTTTTAACAATCTGATCCAGCAGATCAGTATGGTAGTAATATTCCTGGATGACGACTAAAACACCATCCCGGGTATAATCCAGCCTTTTGATTAATTTTTGTTTATCATAAATTAACTTGCTGTACTTGAGTAAGGTGTTTTTACCAAGATATTCCTCAATATGAACCAGCAATCCGGCTTGATAATCATATTTATAATATACCGCATCATGACCAGAACTCTCAAGAACCACTTGGTTGACTTGATCATCTTCATTAAACAGATATTTTTTGGCCCCCAGTATCTTTGTTTTATCCTGATTATAGATAATTTCCATACTGATTTGATTATGTGCAAAAATCACTAAAAAGGGAAACCCAAGAAACAGCGAGCTAAGAATCAGCTTGATCTTCATACTTTCTCCAAATCATCAGCAAGGTAATTTTAAAAGTTTTTCATTTCATTAATATTTTTTTACAAATGATGATCACAAAAGATCACAAAAGATCACATTTTTTTGTGGCTTATATAATAAGCCTTTTCTTTTCCAATAATATATTTCCAA
>JAKSBL010000674.1 GCA_022361115.1 Spirochaetota bacterium
AAAATATGCTTATACTATTGACAGCGGAGAAATTGGCGAGCTGGAGTACGAAAGCTTTAATGCTGCAAATATAAAAGTCAGTATTCAAGGAAAAAATGTACATCCTGGTAAAGCAAAAAATAAAATGAAAAATGCAGTTTCTATCGGCCTTGAATTTAATAATTTATTCCCAGCCGGAGAAAAACCCGAATATACTGAAGAATATGAAGGATATTTTCATTGTAATCAATTTCATGGAAATGTTGAAAAAGTAGAGATGGTTTTTTTAATCAGAGATCATGACCGCACTAAATTTGAAAACCGTAAAAAGTTTTTTTTAAAGGCAGTAAATTTTATCAATGAAAAATATGGAGAAAATACCCTGGCAGTTGACATGAAAGATTTTTACTACAATATGCGGGAAAAAATTGAACCGGTCATGCCTATTGTGGATATTGTAAAAGACATTATGATTGATATGGAAATTGAACCTAAAATATCCCCAATACGAGGCGGTACTGATGGGGCCCGTTTATCCTTCATGGGATTACCAACTCCAAATATCTTTACCGGTGGACATAATGGCCATGGTAAATATGAATATATACCTGTATTTGCAATGGAAAAGGCAGTTGATGTTATTGTAAAACTAGCCGAAACTTATGTTACAAAAAAGATAAAATAAAGGTACAAAAATGAGAAATAATCGCTGGTATGATGCTTATCCGAATTTTGCCTATCATTTAGAAAAATGTAAGTATTTAATAGAGAGTGATCTGGAAAAGGTTATGGATCAAATAAAATCCATTATTATGGATTATAATGCTGATCTATTAGAAAAACATGTGAAAGATTTTCCTCTTGATAGCAAAAAAAGGCGCTGGTATGATAAAAATCCATATTCATGGATGGTGGTGAATAGTATCAAATTTGTAGATGAAGTAACTATTGAGAATATTACAGAATTCATTGATGAACATGTAAGAGTCGTATTAAAATAATATAAATAGGGACTTTTATAAAGCCTCTATTTATATTTATTTATAAATTCCTCTTTAAAGTTAACAAAGCTATCATTTAAAATTGCTTCTCTGATTTGGTTCATGAGGTTTTTTAAGTAATATATATTGTGATAACTGGTTAATCGAGCAGCTGTGATTTCTTTGCATTTAAAAAGATGTCTAATGTAAGACTTTGAAAAATTTTTACAAGCCGGGCAGGGGCAATGCTCAGAAATAGGAGAATTATCAAATTTATACTTTTCATTACGGAGATTAATTCTTCCCTGATCAGTAAAAACTGCTGCATTACGAGCTATTCTGGTGGGAAAAACACAATCAAACATATCCACACCACTTTCAACACCTGTGAGTAAATCAATTGGTGTACCAACTCCCATTAGATAACGAGCTTTATTTTCTGGTAATAAAGGTGTAGTATGGCGTAAAATATCTAAATATACCTCTTTTGTTTCTCCAACAGATAGTCCTCCAATTGCATATCCATCAAAATCCAAATCAATAATCTGTTGGGCACTTTCTTCTCTCAGTTCTTTATAAAAGTTGCCTTGAACAATTCCAAACTGCTTTTGTTTTTGAGGATCAATGATTTGAT
>JAKSBL010000725.1 GCA_022361115.1 Spirochaetota bacterium
TGTAAAAATCTGCTGCGGCGGAATTATAGGCCTGGGAGAAAGCCTGGCTGATCGGCTGGCCATGGCTTACCAGTTAAAAGAATTAAATGTGGATGTTGTTCCTCTTAATGTGCTGATCCCCATTTCCGGAACAAAACTGGAAAATGCAGAAAGTGTATCCGTAGCAGAGATTGCCAAAACTTTTGCTTTATTCCGGTTAATTTTACCCGATAAAATTATTAAGTTTGCTGCCGGCAGAGAGACAAAAATGAAAGATTTTCAGGGCTTATTGATGTTAGCTGGAGCAAACGGGTTTTTAACAGGCGGTTATTTAACCACCCGGGGCCGGGAAATCATGGAGGATCAGAAATTTAAGGAAGAACTCAGCCTTTTTACAGCATTATCATAACTTTAAAGGACAATATTTGGAAGGTGTCAGAAAATTTTCAATCCGTCACTGGCAAAAAAGTTCAGCCTGGGCAGAATCAGAAATTGCAGAAGTCAATCAATTACGCCAAACCCTTTATCAAATGCAGTTAGTTGGTTTGAACAAAGAACTCAATCTCGGTTATGGCAATGTCAGTAAAAGGTATCAGGGCCAACAGTTTTATATTACTGGTTCTCAAACAGGTCATCTGGATAACCTGGATGGCAGTCATTACAGTCTGATCACTCACTATGATTTTCAAGCCAACTCAGTTGATTGTGTGGGGCCAATTGCGCCCTCATCAGAGGCACTCAGCCATGCCGTCTTTTATGACAGCCACCCTGATTTTCGGTTTGTTGCCCATATTCATTCAAAACCGATCTGGTCTAATCGTTTGCAGTATCACCCTTTTATCACACCAAAAGCTGCTGAATACGGGTCCATCGAGTTGTTTCATACTATCCAGCATACAATCAAGATAAAATCCCAGGTCATCCCCATTACTATTGTTATGGCCGGCCATGAAGAAGGTATCATCATTGGCGGCCGTTCGATCAATGAAATAATGATGCAGGTTACTCTCAGCATAAAACAGGGCTGCATATAGGAATTATAAATAAAGTTTTGAAAACATTGACTAATTGTCTCCTTCATTTTATAATTGATAATAGAGTATAGTAATATTTTAAATATGAAAAATGTATGAGCAATGTCTTAAGGATTTTTACCCATGTCAAAGCGAATCGATTGGATGAATTATAAAAACAGGAAAATTTTGCTTTTTGATTATGAAGGTTTAACAAATATAGAGTATCTGGATTACATTAAGCAATTAGAAGTTGAAATTGAAAAATATCCGGATGATCAACTCATGCAGATTGCGGTCCGCAACAATCTCAATTTTTTTCTGGAAAATCTTCATGAAAATGTGGACGAAGCGCTGAGCAAAAAAATACTGAATAATGAACTCACCAAAGCTCTTTTTCGCAAAGCTGTTGAAGAGTATTATCAACCCAAACAATTAGTAAATGCTATCTATAATCTGGGAAAAATTCCCCGGGATTCTACTGAAAATGTCATTGGGGTTGGATTTATTGATATTGCTGACTACTCATTTATATCCAAATTTTTAAGCCCCAAAGAAAATCAAACCGTCTTAAATGGCCTGTACAATGCGTTTAACTGGGTTTTAAAAAAATATGGCGGTTATCTTAACAAACTGGAAGGGGACAGCATGATGATTCAATTTGGCTGTACCATTGATCAGTTAGTAGAAGATGATAACCGTTTATCCAGTATAGCAAAACGGCTTTTCTATGCTTGTGTGGATATGCAGAAGATCTGTACTTTTTTTAATGAAGCCCAGGAAGAGTTTAAAAAACTGGAAGTGGATGAGCTAACCAAAAAATCACTGGATGAAGCTTTTTCCTTAATCAGTGCGATGCGTAATAATGCAGATACAGCTAATCCCATGAATGCTCTTTTTCAATTAAGGATCAGGATTGGTGCCAATATTGGTGAAGTTGCTATTGGCAATTATGGCCCGGATGATGCGAAACAATGGGATATCATCGGTGTACCTGTCATCAAGGCAAAACGGATGGAAGCCACCGCTCCCATTGGCGGGTTACGAATCTCTGAAGAATTTTATAATATTATTAAAGAATGCGGTGTGGTGGATGAATACTATCAGCATATTAAAGCTGAAGCAACAAAACAAGACGGATATTTTAAAGATATTACTTTGGAAGAATTATTCAGTTTTTCCGAAGTGATTCTAAAAGATAAAAAAAATGCTAAATTTCGGACTTACAGTGTACAGGTGGCTGCTGACTTACCGGAAAGTCTTTCTGCTCAAATTTCTTCATTACTGGATCGGGGTGAATATGGTGCAGAAAAAATTATTTCCTTTATACAGTATTACCGCGGTAATCGCCTGGTCTGTAAAGCGATCGAAACACTTTTTAATGATTATAATATTAGAATCCGCAAAGACAAAGTCTTTGAAGTCATTCTCCCCAAAAAATACCAGGATCTGTTAGATGAATATGAAGGGGATAAAAAACGGGCATTAGCTTATATTAATCATAATTACTCTCTTTATGCTCTCTTAAAATCACTAGGAGATTATCAGGATTTATTAAAAAAAGAAGAAAACAATGATGATGATTATCTGGAATTTACCACTTATGATGAATATATGGATACCAATACCAGCCAGCGGTTAGAACGGCATAAAAATATGGAGAAACTGCGGGTACAGCGAACTTATTTTTATGACATTGTTTTTACACTGGTTTTTGAACACATAAAAGCGAGTATCTTGGAATTTCAAATGAAAAAAGAAGCGGAAGAAGTTGAACTTGCTCTGCTTCTTGAAGAATAAGCCGGCACAAAATCTATTAAGGGACTAAATATGGAAGATTTTAATGCAATTTTAAAAGGAGAAACTTTTAAAAATCTCTTTATTTATTATGAAGATCTTCGACCTGTTGATCCGGATAAGGAAGAAGAGAGTGCTGACTTTCATCAGCTGCGAATCAACCAGGCCTGTCAAAAGTGCAAAAAATTTAAGAAAGATCGCTGTTCAGATATGGATTATCAAAAACTGAAAAAACACTGCACTCAATTTGCTGATTATCTGAAAAATCAATCCTAAACTGTTTTATATCTGTGCATTTTATTTTTTGAATTTAGAGGTAAACTATGATTGTTCATTATCAATTTACCGATCAGCAGCAGCACTTAAGAGAAAAAGTTCGGGCCTTAGCAATAAAAAAAATAAAACCTTTAGTAAAAAAAGCCGATGAAAACGGCTCATTTCCCAGAGCTGCTGTTGAGTCTTTAGCTGAGGCAGGACTCTTTGGGGTAAAAATACCCACCCAATATGGGGGGATGGGCTGCGGATTAATGGAATTTAGTCTGGTCGTGGAAGAGCTGGCACGAATTGATGGGGCTGTTGCAACGACTTTTGCTGCTTCTTTATTAGGGACTCTGCCGATTTTACTTTTTGGAACAGAAAAACAGAAACAAAAATATCTTCCTCCCTTAGCTGGCGGAAAACAAATTGCCTCTTTTGCCATTTCAGAACCAGAAACTGGTTCTGATTCTTCTGCTATTCAAACCCGGGCAATCAAGGCTGGGGAAAAATACCGGATTAATGGCCAAAAAAGATTTATCACAAAGGCTGGAGAATCAGAGATTATCTCTCTTTTTGCTGTAACCGACCCTGTTAAAGGCGCCAGAGGATTATCTGCCTTTATTATTGAAAAACAATATAAAGGCCTAAGTTATGGCCCCCAGCTTCAGAAGCTGGGGATTCGGGCCAGTGCTACCAGAAATATCATTTGTCAGGATCTCATGGTACCTGAAGAAAATTTGATTGGAGGTAAAGCGGGCAGGGGCTTTATTCAGGCTATGAAAACATTTGAACACTCTCGGCCGGGGGTGGCTGCTCAAGCTGTGGGAATTGCCCAGGGATCGCTGGATCTGGCCCTGGGTTATTCAAAAAGGAGAAAACAGTTTGGAAAACCTATCAATACATTCCAGGGTTTACAATGGATGCTGTCGGATATGGAAATTCAAATTGAAGCTGCCCGCTGTTTGACCTATCAAGTCATTGGCATGGTTGATCGGGGCGAAAAAGCCGCAGCTGCAGCTGCAGCAGCCAAGGTATTTGCATCCGATACGGCAATGAAAATAACCACTGATGCAGTTCAGCTCCATGGCGGGTGGGGCTATATGGCAAATTTTGAAGTAGAACGTTTTATGCGGGATGCTAAAGTGACTCAGATTTATGAAGGAACTAATCAAATATTAAGAAATTTAATTGCTTTAAGATTAATAAAAGGGATTGATGACATCGGTCTTTAAAGTCCTGCTTTTTCTCAACTATCCGGTTTTTGCAGACTGGATAGCTGTTAAAGCTGTTGAGGCGACAATATCTTCTATAGTGGTCCCTCTGGATAAGTCATTAAAAGGCTGATTTAAGCCGATTGTAATGGGGCCTAAGGCTCTTGCACCAGCCAGATGCTGGACTAATTTATATCCAATATTGGCTGCATTGAGATCAGGAAAAATTAATACATTTGCCGAACCTGCTACTTTGCTTTCGCATTTTTTTAGTTTAGCAATATCAGGAATAATAGCTGTATCCAGTTGCATTTCTCCGTCAATCAGCAGATCAGGTGCTTTATTTTGAGCGATTTGAACCGCTTTTTGTACCTTGGTGACGAATTCGTGTTTAGCCGAACCTTTTGTTGAGAATGAAAGAAAAGCAATTTTGGGTTCAATAGCTAAAAGCTTTTTTACTGTAAAGGCAGTACTTAGGCCTATTTCCGCTAATTGTTCAGCATCTGGATTGATATTGATCACAGCATCAGCAAAAACCAGTATTTTTGTCGGATGTAAATGCTGATCAGGCAAAAGCATAATAAAAAAACTAGCTGGTAATGCGGCTGCTTTTTTGCCAACAGTCAGCAGAGCTGCTTTTAAGACACTTGCAGAAGTGTTCACCGCACCAGCAATCATTCCGTCAGCAAAACCCGATTTTACCAGCAGGCCACCCAGGATGAGCGGTTTTACAACAGCTTTTTTTGCTATTGCCGGACTCACCTTTCTGGTTTCTGCGTAGGCAGCAGCAATTTTTTCAGTATAAGGATGATTTTCAGGATTAATAATTTCTATATCCCCTAAATCAAGCTTAAAATTTCCGGCACTTTCATTGATGGATTGCCGATTCCCTAATAA
>JAKSBL010000631.1 GCA_022361115.1 Spirochaetota bacterium
ATTGAGCTGAAAATTATGCTTTTTCTTGGTATATTGAATGATTTGATACATAATTTCCTTGTAGGTTTTTCCTCCTAAGAACTTCTCATAGTTAACGAACCGTGCAAAAATGTGATAGGTAGTATTTTCCAGAATAACTCGTAATGGCCGTCCCATTTTGTGCTCCTTGTATATAATAATTTTTTGTCTCTCATTAGTATTAATGATTTTTTTGTTCAAAAGAATGACAAATTGGGATAAGTTTTTTGATTTTTTTTGTAAGCAATATTTTGGTGCCAGGCACAATATTATGTGATATTATACAAATAAAGTATCAGAAACTAATATTTTAAGAGGTAAATAACAAACATGGTGCCAGGCACAAAATACACAAAATATAAAAAATAAAATAACAGGCTCTAAAATTTATCGAAAAATAATCAAAAAAATCTGATCATTAGGTTTATCATAAATATTGTAAATCCTCTTTACTTCCGGTCAGGAACTGATTATTATTAATGATGAGATTTTATTTTCTACTCTTTGATACAAAGGTTAAAAATGGGAAATAAAAATTTGCATTGCCAACGTGTAGTACCTTTCTGGTTACTTTTGTTGGATAATTTACCAACTGTTTCTATGTTTTTTTTAGGAACAGCAATTCTAATCCGAGTAACTCTCTGGTTAGGAATTGGGTATTTATTTTATGCCGGATTTGCAATTGCCTGGTTTTGGGCTCATATTTGTCCCCACTGTCACCATTTTGCTACTTTTGGTTGTCCTTGTGGTTATGGACATATTTCTTCTCTATTCTTCAAGAAAAAAAATGGTACTAATTTTAGGCGGATTTTTCGGAAAAACATTGTAGTTCTGTTTCCCTGTTGGTTTATTCCTCCTGTTGTTACCATCTACGTTTTGTTACAACAATTTGATCGCGCCTTATTTGTTTTAATGATTCTTTTTAGTATTACTGCATTTCTTTTAGTTCCCTATGTATCTAAATTTGTAGGGTGTAAAAATTGTGCTTCCCGGTCCAATTGTCCCTGGATCAATAAAGAAAAAAAATAATCATTTATTTTTAGAAAAATAAAATTTCACAATCTCCTTACTTAAATCTTTACATTTATTGGACTTTTCCTTTTAATTCATGATATAATACCCAAATGTATTAAGAGTAACAGAAAGGAAATTTTATGATACATCATACTGATGAAAATGATATTACCATGGAATTTTTTCAATATGCCAGAGAAATGATGCATGGATCCCGGATGAATGAAGATACCCGGATTACTCCTGAAAATGTTTATCAAAAAGCTCATATGAAAAACCGCGACACTTTATTTAAGGTGCTAAAAAAAGCTCATCTTCCAGGAAGTACAATCCTAGGAACAGAAAATGTTTTAAAATTATATGATTTAGCGAAACAAGGTAAATCCTGTTTAATTTTATCAGAACATGTTTCCAATCTGGATGTACCCAGTATGTTTACCCGTTTTTATGATCATGAAAATCCAAAAATGAAAGAAATCTTTGAAGATTTTATTTTTATTGCTGGAACTAAACTCAATCAAACTCCTTTAGTTAAACTTTTTACTGAAATGTTTACCAGAGTTGTAATTTTTGCCATTCGTTCCTTAGATAAAATTAAAAGTGATGAAACAAAAAAAGAAGAAGCTGAACTGGCAAAAAAAATTAACATTCGTTCTACCCGAATCATTGGAGAGCTAAGAAATAAAGGGCATATTTTTGTTTTATATCCTAGTGGCACCCGCTATCGGCCTTGGAATCCGGTAACTAAAAAAGGCCTGCCTATGACATTTAGTTATATCAATTCATTTGATTATTTTATCTGTAGTTCTATAAATGGCAATAATATGCCACCAAAAGAACATGAAGATATGACTAGAGAACCTATTTACAAAGATGTTTTAGTTTTCAATTTTGGCAAAGTTCAAAATACAAAAGAGTATGTTGCTAGTAAACTGGCCTTAAATAAAGAAATCAAAGCTGATACTGTCGAAGGAAAAGAACAAACCAAGAAGTACATAGTTGATTGTATTATGGATGATATTGATAGGTTACACGAAGATGCCGAAGAGTACCGATCAAAACAAGAGGTTTAGATTATTTATTGCTATTCCTTTACCCGATCAAATAAAAGAAAAGATTGTACAGGAATTAGAGCTTCCTAAACAATATCGTTCTGTTAAAATGGATCAATTCCACATCACCCTCTTATTTTTAGGTGATGTGGAAAAATCTCTAATTAACTCATTAAAAACTGAACTTGCTAACACAATACAAGGTTTCTCATCTTTTTCTTTAACTATCGATCATACTGGATGTTTTCCTCCAATGAAAGAAAAGGCACACCCTTTTTCTGATCCTAAAATAATTTATGTGAGTGGAAATAAAGGATCAAAAAAGGTAACTGAGTTAGCCAATCAGATAAGAAATGGCTTTTTTAAATTAGGTTTTCAGGATAAAAAGGCATTTCGTTATCATATAACCATTGCCAGGTTAAAATACCCTACTCACAATAACTTCCAGCTTCCTCAATTGGAACCTGCAGAATTTACAGTGGACCGGATAATTCTTTATCAATCCACTTTGACGCCTCAAGGCCCTATTTATCAAGAGTTGTCTCAAACTAATTTAAAGTAATACTTAAGTATAAGTTAAATTTTTATAGTGGTACTGCATTTTTAATAATAAAAACCGATCTACTGAACTATATTCAATTTTGGTATTCTTCACATAATATAAATGTAAAAAAAGTTTCTTTATTAATAAAAAATCATTAATTTTAAAAAGTAAGAATCTTCCAATTCTTAATCGCATTAATAGGTAGTATCAGGCATATTTTTTTAAAAAAATGAAGAATTTTAGAACATATTGAGGAACTGTGAGTTGTTAAAAGGATGAGAATGGCTAGGTTAGTGAATCATTATTAGGGAATGAGAGAAGTATACTAGGCATTTAAAATTATTTTGTTTTTAACAAATATGTTTTCTATTCTTCTTGGTGATTAAGACAGCCAAATTTTTGGTACTACTAAAATAATCTAGGAGTTGATATGAAATTTAAAGGATGGATTATGTTATTAGTAACTCTTTTTGCTTTAAATTGTAATGATAAGGATAACCAGTATCAAAAAGCTACCTTTGCAGGAGGATGTTTTTGGTGTTTAGAACCGCCTTTTGAAAACATGCAGGGGGTAATTGATGTAATATCAGGCTATACCGGTGGGAAGACGAAAAATCCAACTTATGAAGAAATCAGTAGTGGTCAAACTGGTCATTATGAAGCAGTCCAAGTTACCTTTGATCCGAAAAAGGTTACTTTTTCTGAATTAGTAGAAGTATTTTGGCAACAAATTGATCCAACTGATGGAGGAGGTCAGTTTGCAGACCGGGGATCTCAATATCTTACAGCTATTTTTTATCATTCAGCCGAACAAAAACGGATTTCTGAAATCTCAAAACTCAATTTAAGTGAATCTAAAAAATTTAAAAAGCCAATTGCTACTGAGATTCTTCCTTCCTCCGAGTTTTATCCGGCAGAAGATTACCATCAAGATTATTACAAAACCAATTCTCAACGATATAAAACTTATAAGTTCTATTCAGGGAGAGAAACTTTTATTAAAACAGTCTGGCAAAAACCTCAAAATAATAATAAGAGTTATAGCAAGCCAGCTGATGACCAAATTAAAAAAATGCTGACGGATTTACAGTATAAAGTCACACAAAAAAATGGAACTGAAAGAGCTTTTTCCAATGAGTTCTGGGATAATAAGAAGCCAGGCATATATGTAGATATTGTCAGCGGGGAACCCCTCTTTTCTTCATTGGATAAATTTAAATCTGGGACTGGTTGGCCCAGTTTTACTAAACCAATTGATACAAAATATATTGTGGAAAAGATCGACCAGAGTTTTGGAATGGAGAGAATTGAAGTAAGAAGTCTTTATGGAGATTCACATCTGGGTCATCTTTTTGAAGACGGGCCAAATCCGACTGGTTTAAGATACTGTATCAATTCTGCATCATTAAAATTTATTCCAGTACAAGAATTGGAAAAGGAAGGGTATGGTGAATTTTTAAAGTTGTTTGAAACAAAGCAAAAGTGAATGCTGAATTTTTCTTGACAATTAGCAGGAATTTTCATATATTATCGCTACAATATCCATTTGGGACGGTGGTGGAATTGGTAGACACGCTAGCTTGAGGGGCTAGTGGCCGTACGGCTGTGTGGGTTCGAGTCCCGTTCGTCCCATTTCTTCTTTAATTAAATTTTCAATTCACATTATCTTGTTTAAGGTTTAATCATGTATAAACGAACAACTCGTAAATTTTCTGAAGCCCGTAAAATTACTTTCGAAAAAAACATAATGAAAAATGCTTATTCAAGTGTTGCCGTTAGCTATGGGGATACCAAAGTATTTTGTACGGCTTCTATTGATCACAAGGTTCCGCCTTTTGCAGAAGATATGAACTCCGGTTGGTTAACTGCCGAGTATAATATGCTGCCTGCATCTACTGACAGGAGAAAACCTCGTAATATTATTAAGCCAGATGGCAGAAATGTAGAAATTCAACGGTTAATTGGTCGAGCGCTACGTGCGGCTGTCAATTTAAAACGATTTCCTGGAATTACTATTATGATTGATTGCGATGTCATCCAGGCTGATGGAGGAACCAGAACTGCTTCCATTTCTGGTGGATTTCTTGCATTAAAATTAGCAGTTGATCGTTTATTAAAAGAAGAGATTATTAAGAAAAATCCCATTGTTCACCAAATAGCTTCTATCAGTGCAGGTAAGGTTCATGGTCAGATTATGGTAGATCTTGATTTTATGGAAGACAAAAATGCTGAAGTTGATTTTAATGTTATTATGACTGACAGTGGTGATTATGTAGAAATCCAGGGAACAGCTGAAAAAGGAATTATGACCAGGGAGAATTTTGATATTATTCTAAAGTATTGTGAGCAGGGAATTAATCACATTTTTAAGCAAATGGAAGAAGTCTATTCTGAGATATAGGGCAAGGGGGTGAGGATTTTGATTTTGTCACCTACTTTAATGCCCTGTCTTTCATAAAAACCTTCATTTACCTCCAAGGCATAAAGGGCAGGGCCAGCAGATGTAATATCTGATTCATCTAAAGGTTTCATGTTTTGAATATCAATAATCTCAAACTTACTATTAATATATGCAATATCCAGAGGGATTAAGGTATTTTTCATATAAAAACTTAAAACCATTTCTTCCTGAAATACAAATAACATTCCGCCATTTTTTGCTAGGTTTTTCCGAAACATTAATCCTTTACGCCGTTCTTCTTTTGTTAAGGCTGTTTCAAATTGATATTCTTTACCATTAATTTCTATTTTTACAGTTTCATGAGATTTTTTTTCACAACTTAAGAAAAAAAGATTCAGTAAAATTAAGGTAAAAAAAATACAATTCCTCATTTTTTCTCTTCCTATATTATTAAAATAATCATATAATCAAATGTCATTCAGATTTTAAAATTGTTATTACTATAGTAAAATAATATAAAAAAGGCAATAACTAATTTTTTTCTATCTATGCGATTATTTTTATTATTCTAGCAAAAAAGTATTGTTATTTATATAAAGGAGTAGGTATTAAAGATGGGTAAATTAAAATTTGGGAAAGTGTTTTTTACTTTATGTATATTGCTTAGTTTTATCTCCTGTAAAAGTTTACAGTTTGGAAAACAAGGCGAACTAGATCTCTTTCAAGAAGAAGAACATTCTTCACCAAATCAAATTGAAGAGTTTGATCTGACTTATCATTTTCGGCTAGGATCATTAGATATTAGTGGTAAGACGGTAGTTGAAAATACTTTTGTTTACCAAGAGGATCTCTTTTTTTGTATTAGTTTTCCTAGGATTGGTATTATTAAAACTTCTGATATGGGAAAAAACTATCATTCCAGTTTTTTTAAATTGCGTTATTTAGAAGAAGCATATGGTTATGAAAAAGAGGAAAATGAGCAAGAGGAAACTGAAACTGATATTTCACAGAAACGGATATATACTCACTTTGCTGCATCTCCAAAAGACCCTAACCAATTGTATATATCAATTGGGCCTTATCTTTTTATCAGCAATGACCGGGGATTAACCTGGAAAGAAAATCAGGTGTTTATGGATTTGGATAATGGCCATATCCGCCAAATTATCATTACTAAAGAAGGTCAAGTTCTCCTTTTTAGTGACTACATGATGGCTATTTCAAACGGGAAAAAGTGGATAAAAAAACGATACTTAAAAAAATCTTATCAATATCAATTTATCAGTGCCGGTTATGATGAACAAGCAGGGGAGTTATTTATCTCTTTAAAAAGTAAAAATGAATCTAATGCTTATTTATCAATGTCCAGTTACCAATTGACTCAGGGAAAAGTGCAAAAGAATCTTTCTGGAGTATATGTGAGCCAGGATTTGGGAGATAATTTTTCAAAAACCAATATCCATATACCTCTGGTACTCTGGAATCATTCAGGAAGTGTAACTGGTTCTGCTATTTATCCTCTCCAATTTTACGATCACCCATTATCTGATGACTTTAAAAAAACTCCGATGTATCAAAATTTAAAGCTTACCAA
>JAKSBL010000529.1 GCA_022361115.1 Spirochaetota bacterium
AATATTAATGCCATTTTCTTTAGCTATACCAGCACTTTTTAACCATTTATTGTAACCATTTATTATAAATGTACTTCCGTGCATTTTTGTTAATATTGCCAATACCTTTCCATTAATATGAAAATAAGAAGGTAATTTATAAAATGTTTTTGAAATTCCTCCAATTTCTCCATTACTAACAACCATTTCTTGATTTAATTTATTAAAATATTGATAGATAGCATATGCATTTAATCCTTTTAAGTATCTTGGTAGAATTGTGTTTTTTTCAAAATACCTTTTAAAATCTGCATCCATTGTTTCATTAAAATATACAATATGATGTTGTAAGTTTAAATCAGATAGAATTTTTTTGGGAATTGTTATATCTGGATCATTCTCATTCAGATATTTATGAGTGTGTGTAAAAAAATGAATATCTTTAATGAAATTTTTACTAGCAGCTAATAATAATCGTGTATCATAACCTGAGGTTATACCAAATGCTAAATTGAAACGAGTAACAGCACTTTGCATAATCCCCTGTAAAATCGATGCTGTGTCATAGATAAATTGTTTTAGAGATATGTTATTTATTTTGTTACTAGGCCAAAATCTATTAATCTCACAATTATTTAAATTTAAATAATGATTTGGAATCAAATGATATAAATTTTTATATAATGTTAATCCACCTGGAAACCAATATTCTGATGTTTTACTAAAAAGATCAATTTGCCATAACTCATTTTTAGTTTTTTTATCGATATTCAATCCAAAAACATCTGCTATCAATGTAGGCTGAGATGAACACCAAATATTTTGTTTTTTATCAATATAATAAAATATTTGCCTAAAACCTGCAGCATCGTTTAATATAGTTATTTCATTATTAAAGTTTGAAATTAATACATACCTACCACCCTTTGTATAAAGATGTTTAATTAGCTCATTAAGACATGATGATTTGGTTATCATATTTTTTAAAATCTCCTTATTATCCAAATCTGGATTATAAGGATCTAGAATATAACCTAGTAGTAACAAGGAACTGTCATTAAAGTTTATAAAATTTAATTCTAATTCAGGATGATATGTTATAATTAAATTGCTATTGTATTTTATTGATTTCCAGTCTTTGTATTTAGTTATTCTTTCTGGACCTAAAATATACTGTCTTCTAAATTCTAATTTCTTTTCATTCATCTAATACTCCATTATTACATTTTAGGTATAATTTTTTTTAGGAACATTAACCGCAACTAATAAAAAACAAAACCATAAAAAACTCATTGGTTTCAGTAAACTACTTTCAGTTATATTATAGAAAAGTATCATTAAATAAAATGAAAAAATGAATGCATAGTATTTTTTATTTATATAGAACTTTTTTCGTAATGAAATATAAGATGAAATTAATGTAAAAATTGTTATAATTAAACCAACAATTCCAACCTCTGCAAATATATCCACATACCCATTATGAGCTTGGGTTGGCAACCAATTAAATACCTCCCAGAGATGAAATACTGAACTACCAATCCAAAAACTTCCATAACCAACCCCAAAAAGAAAATGATTTTTTGCAATTTTAATCACTTCATCCCATAGTATTGTTCTTCCAGTTAATGTTAAATCTCTTCCACTTGCCCCAATAACTAAAGCTAATAAGGAACTGTTAAAAAATAAATTTGTAAATATATTTATGACATAATATATTATAAAAAAAATTAAAAAGTATCTTTCTACTTTTTGAAACTTAAGTACTTCAAAATATAATAAAAACAGTATTAATAAGCCGATAATTAAAACAAAAATTGATGTGTTACTTCTTGAGGTACTAGATCCACGTAGTATCCATAAACACATAATTAATATTATTAGATCAATTTTAATTGATTCATTTTTCCATTTGTTTAATATATTCCAAATAAAGAAAAAAGCACAAACTAAAGTTAGTTGACCTAAACTATTTTTATGGTTTGATACTCCTACCCACATAGCAGTTGACCCATCTGTAGTATATGCAATTCCAATGTGTCTATAATATTTTATGTATAAAACAGAAAGAGGGATTAATATATATGCAAGACGTCTAAATAATGCTTTTACAGTTTCTTCCGGATTCTTTTCTGTTAAAATTACCAATATCATTATTAATACACCAAATACTCTAATCCAACGCTTCAATGATACAAACCTTAATTCAGACCATAATACACTAACGAGTAAGTATAATAAAAGCATTAGGAGCCAGAAATTATTTTTTATAATTTCAAACCAATTTAATTTTCTATATATAAGTATTATAACTCCAATTATAATTAACAATATTAAAACCTGTCTATCAATTAGGCTACCACTTATAATATCTTGAGTAGTTTCTAGAGTGTTTACTGAATCTGGGTTAAGCCAACGATAAATTGATTTTGAACCTGATATAAACATCCAAATAAAAGGTATAAATGAAATAATTGAAACTTCTTTGTATTTTTTTATATCATCAATTATTAAGGAAACAATAAATATATAACAGATTATTGCAGCAACATTTGGTGGCATTTTTTATTTTTTTCCTGGTAAAAATTTTTTCATTATTGAAATAAATTGTAAGATGGGCTTCAAACTCATATATAAAAAAGTTAATATAATTAAATAACTAATACTATAAATAAAAAATGAAATTAAAACATTTAAAACTATATTTATACTATAATTATAATATACAAAAACAATCCAACAACATAATCCTGATATAACTGAAGCTATAAAATATCTCCATAGAACTGAGACTATAGATGTTAGTTTTAAATTCATTGGTTTCCCTGCATAGTATAAAGCAGGACCAACTATTATATAATAGATTGCAGTATACGCTACTGCAACACCTTTTAAACCAAAAAATAATCCTACGATAATAGCAATAATTATAAAAATAGAAGCTACAATTCCCCAGCGAAGCCATCTTTTGGCTTTACCTTGTGAAACATGTAACCATCCACAAGTTGAATAAATTAACTGAATTCCCGCTCCTAAGCCTAAAATACTAAACAATTCAGCCGATGGTAACCATTTTGATCCAATTAAAAGTAAAATAATATATTTACTCATAACTGCTATATAAAAACTAATTGGAAAACCTATGAAAGCGATTACCTCTAGAGCACTTAGATAGTATTTACGATATTTTTCAGGATCATCATTTAGTTTACTAAGTGTTGATACAGAAACATGAAATAAAGACATTGATAGTTGATTTGTAGGTAATGCTGCTAAATGGTAAGCTTTATGATAAAAACCTAATTGTGCTTTCCCAAAAAAGCGACCAATTAGAGTTTTATCCAAATTAAATGCTATGTTATTTATAAAAAAATTTCCAAGGGATTGTAATCCAAAAGTTATTAAAGGTTTAATTTCCGGATCATATTTAGGTATTCCGGGACGCCATTTGCAGAAGTACCAGGCAATTATAGAAATTATTAGTATCCTTGAAAGTTGTCTGGCTACCAAAGCCAAATAACTCCAACCAAAGAATGCTAAAATGATTGCTATTATATTACATAATATTGTTGCAATAACTTCTATTATTGCTATTTCTTTAAATTGAAGATTTCTTTTAAGTAATCCTCTATGCTGTATTGAAGAGCCAGCAATTATAAAAGAAAAAGATAGAAGGATTACAATTATTGTTACTTCAGATTCTTTGAAAAATCTTCCAACATAAGGTGCTATAATAATTAATAAAAGAACTATCGATGAGCTAAATAATAAATTTATCCAGAAAAGTGAACTTATTTGTGAGTGAGTTAATTTTTCTTTTTGAATTACTGCATCTGTTAATCCAAGATCATTAAGTATAATAAAAAAACCAATAAAAGAAAATGCCATTGTGAATATACCAAATTCTTCAGGAGATATTAATCTAGCTAAAACAAAAATGCTGCCTGTTTTAATTATGTGTGAAGTCATTCTGGAAATTACAGATAAGCCTCCACTTCTTATTGCTTTTTTATTGAGGTTTTGTGTTTTATTTTTATTAATAAAATAATCGACTTTATTATTTTTCATAGTATTTCTTGTGGGAATTATTTTCTATTTGTTAATTCTTCTAATTAGTTCTCCAAAATTAACTAACAATTGCATAAAGATATTTGGATATGCTTCATATTGTCCTAAAAAAGTTATGTCTCTTCCATTTTTTCCGCATAATCCCGATTTAAAATGGTATGTTCCTGGATTAATTACTGGATTTATTCCATGTAAATCAAAATATTTTGTATTTGAATTTTTAAGCTCTTCAATAATTTTCCATTGCAATAGATATGAAGCTTTGCTTTCCATTCCTGCTTGGTTTATGGCACCAAAAAGATAAATCCCTGTATTTCCTAAAGCTGTAAAAATTGAACCAGCAGCAATATTTCCTTGATAATTATAAGCAAGTAATATTCTCATTTTATATTCATTGGGTAGATCTTTTTGTATTTGTCTGAATTCATTAATATCATTGGGTTCTTTAAATTTTTTTCGGTTTAATAATTGGTGATATATTTTAATAAAACTTTCAAATAAATGATCATCATCCCCGATTTCTATAGTAATATTGTTTTTTTC
>JAKSBL010000130.1 GCA_022361115.1 Spirochaetota bacterium
AAAAAAAAGATGTAATTTTTATAATTCATCGCTGTTTTTACATTCTTTCCCGGTTATAAGGAAATTGTTTCTCTATGTGGAAAAAATCTATTCATTCAGAAGTGAATTCTCAATTTGTCTCTAATTCATATCCTGTATTCGGTGAGGAAATTTCTATTTCTATTAGAATGTTTGCTGAAAGTCCTGTAAAAAAGGTTTACTTACAGACCATTGTCAATGGCGGAATTGAGATAAGCCCTTTAAAGCCAAGGCAGAAAAGAGGCAGGTTTATCTACTTTGGAGAAAATTTCCTTCTTAATCAACAACGGTTTCAATACCATTTTATTATTGAGACGCAAGCTGGAGAATATCTCTTTTATACCCGCCATCAGGTTACTGCTTTCCAACCAACTGAAGATCATGATTTTGTGATCTTAGTTGACTTTGCACAACCCCATTGGGTAGCATCTGCAGTTTTTTATCAGATTTTTCCTGATCGCTTTTGGCAAGGGGATCAAAAAAATCAGATTGAGAATAAAGAGTACTACTATGATGGCTGGCCTGTTCAGAAAATGAACTGGGATGATCCGCCTTTAGAATATCCAGAGGGACACTGTCTTGATTTTTTTGGAGGAGATTTAAAGGGGATTAAAGATAAAATTCCTTATTTAAAAAAACTGGGAGTCAATGCTCTTTACTTAAATCCCATATTTTCAGCTAAAACAACCCATCGCTATGATTGTATTGATTATTTTTCTGTTGATTCCCATTTGGGTGGAAATGCTGCATTAGTAGATTTAGTAAAGGCTCTGCATGAAAATAATATGTATATTATTATTGATGTTTCTATTAATCATACAGGAAATGAACATCCCTGGTTTTTAAGAGCCTTAGACAGGCCGGATTCTGAGGAAGCTGAGTTTTACTATATTAATAAAGATAAATCCTATGAAGCCTGGGGTGGTTTTCATACTTTGCCAAAATTAAATTTTAATAGTAAAAAACTGAGAGATATCCTCATTCATGCTGAAGATGCCCTGGTAAAAAAATACTTGAAAGAACCCTTCTTTATTGATGGGTGGCGTTTTGATGTGGGGAATCATACTGGCTGTTTGGATAAAGATCAATTTGCCAATGAAATTTATCAGCAAATCCGATCAGAAGTCAAAAAAATCAACCCTCAAGTATATATCATAGGTGAACACTGGACAGATAATATTAGTTTTTTACAGGGTGATCAATGGGATGGAGCCATGAATTATTTTGCTTCTTGTCAGCCTTTACGTTCATTTTGTGGTTTGCTGGATCGTTTTCTCTGGAAAGTCGATGATCCTTTTGAGGTTCGACAACCTGCATCTGGTATTATTTTAAAAGAGCAAATTGAACAACATTATCACCGTCTTCCCAATCAAATAGCTTTTTTGCAGTATAATCTGATTGATTCGCATGATATATTTCGATTTCATAATTTTAAAAAAGCCTTTGCTTTTGAACGCTATAAAGGGATGATAATACTTCTGTTTCTATTACCTGGTACACCTAGTATCTATTATGGAGATGAAATAGGATTACCAGGAACTTGTGAAACAGATGAAGGCTGCCGTTATCCTATGAACTGGGAAAAAAACAAACAGCAGCAAAAATTTTATCACCTGTACCAGAAATTAGCTCATTTAAAGCAAAATGAATCAGCTTTACATTATGGCTGCTACCGAATTCTTTTAGCTGATGAAGATACTTTTGTTTATTCCCGGTTTGATGAGCAAAAAGCTTTTATAGGTATTGCTTCTCATACTCAAAAAAGGAAAGAAATCGTGTTTCCAGTAGATAGCATTGGCATAAAGGCAAACAGTATTGCAGAAGATTTATTTACTCATCAGCAATTAATCATTAGAGATGGTAAAATGGTTGTTCCTTTAGCAAAAAATGAGAGTTATCTATTTAAATGCCAAATTGAAGAATAATTATGTTACAAGTAAGATAAACTAATTATGGTATTCCTCAAATAGAGTCATCATTCGCTCATGAAAAATTTTATAAGAATATCTCTCTACCGGGGCAAAATTGTCAGTAAAGACAAATGATTCATCCTTTTTTTCAATTTCATGAAAGTCATCCATGATTGTGATGATCACCCATGATAATTGAGAATCATCAAGGTATTGATTCACCCTGTTGGTTATGATTTCTTCGGTTATTGGATGAAAAAAAGCATAGAGAATATGGTTAGACCCAAATAAATAGGGAAAAACTTCTTTTATAGTATTATGATAATAGTCTTCTAAGATTGAATCCTGTGCATAACCTGGCATGTTAATGGTTAAAACTCCATCTGGCTTGAGTTTTTGTTGGATCATTTGATAAAATTCAACAGTAGTAACATGGAAAGGAACATAAGGGCTGCCATGAAAAAGATCAACCACGATTACATCATATTTTTTATTGGTTTTTTTTAAAAATACCCTGGCGTCTTCATGATAAATATTCATTTTTTCATGAGAGAAGTCAAAATTAAAAAACTTTTCGCCGACCATAGTAATTTCTGGATCTATTTCCACGCCATCGATATTTGCATTAAAAAAATGTTGCATTTGAATCATGCTGGTACCAGACCCATTTCCTAAAATCAAGATATCCTTACCTTCCGTTAACATAGGAGCCATAAGATAATCATCCACAAAACTGTTAGAAAGCATGTTTTTATCTAAATTACAGGAATGAAAACCCATATACTCATTTAAGAAAAGGAATCTATCTTTATCTTTTTCTGTTACTTTTAAGATATTGTATTGGGATTCTTTATAGAGCAATACATTTTCTGCTTTTTCAGTAAAAGGGGGAACAAATAGAACTAACAGCATTAAAATTAATGAGATAGCTGAAAATATAAAATTGGGTAAAAAGCCTAAAATGGTAATAATAGACAATAAAACTAAACAAATCAAAAAGGTTATCTGAGAGCCCAAATACGGAATAAAAACAAAAGTTGTTAAAAGGCCTCCTATAATTGAACCAAGTGTAGATAAAGAATAAATACGTCCTGCTGTAGTCCCTACTGTGTCAGTCGAAGACAAAATGCGGATTAAAAAAGGTGGAATAAAAGCCAGTGCAATCATTGGTAAAAAAAACATAATAAGTATAACCACAAAGGAACCATTAATGGCATTTAATTGGGAAAAGGATTGAACTAAAGGAGAATAGAACAAATAGATGATAGCCAGATAGACAGTTGTGGCTAATATGATTAAATAGGGTAAATGAGGATTTTTTATATGATCTGATATATATCCACCCACATAATAACCTATGGCTAAGGCAAGCAAAACTGTATTGATGATAATTCCAGTGACATAACTGGAAGTACCAAAACTGGGTGCTAAAAAGCGGAATGAAGCTAATTCAATGACCAGTATGACCATCCCGGTAGTAAAGCAGGTTAGATAGGAAAGCAGACGAAAAGGGATAATGCTTTTTTTCATTTTTTATCCTTGATATTTATTTTAAAATAGAGAAGTGAGATTTTGATTTCTATAATAAAGGAGAACTGCCTATTTGTCAAATGTTGATTTTATCTGTTAATGGGAAAAAGCGATTAACTTTTAATTGAAATGATGATGGAAATGCTCACCATCAGTAATCCCCCTAAAAAAGTCTTAAGGTCTGGAATTTCCTGAATGATGATTATGGCTAAAACAGTTCCATATACTGGTTCCAGGCAGGCAATAATGCTGGCCGTATGCGCTTTAATTTTTTTTAATCCATTGATAAAAAGTGTATGTGCAATACCGGTAAAAACTAAACCTAATAGGATAAGCAAAATAATATCCTTTGTGCCAGGCCTAAAGTTTAATTTAAACATAAAGGGAATTAAAAAAATGGCAGCAATACTATCCTGGTAAAAAGCAATAGTCAAAGCTGTATAATTTTTGACCATTCTCCGATTGATCAAAGCCAGAAATGCAAAGGAAAATCCTGAGAAGATACCACTGCCAATACCTAACAAAGAAGATGACTTGAGTGAAAAATCTGGAATGATCAAAAAAATCCCCAGTAGAGTGAGAAATGCCCAAAGAATATTAATTTTAAGTAATTTTTCCTGATAAAAAAAAGGTTCTAAGAAAGTGACAAAAAGGGGAAAAGTAGAAAAACAGAATAATCCAATTGAAACTGTGGTTAATTTGATAGATTGAAAAAAACTGATCCAGTGAAGACTTAAAAGTAATCCAGAGCTGAGATATAAAAACAGGTCAATTCGGGTTTTGATTTTTTGAAATCCATTAATGATTTTTAGACAGATAGCTAAAAATAGTGCTGCAAATAAAACCCGAAAAAAAACAATGATATCAGAAGAAAGGGCAATCATTTTTCCCATAAGTCCTGCTGCACCAAAGAGTAAGATCGCTATATGAATTTGAAGTAAATATTTAAGTTTAGGATTCATGTAATTGAAAATTACCGGCAATGCCAAAAGTGTTATAAATAATATCAGGTAATAAAGGATAAAGTGGTTTTTTTTTTTTTTTTTCAAAATAAGCTTTTATTTGGTAAATAACTTCCCATTTTTGGGGTAGTAAATTTTTCACCGGATACCTTTGAAGAATATCTACAAATCTCATTTCCAGTATACAAAATCCCTTAGGTAAAGCTAAGGAATCACATAATTGTATTAATCGGTCATAATCATTAAATTCATAATTTGCTAAAAATGCTTCTAAAAAATGGATATCCGCTGCGCTACAATCTTGTTCACCTAAGTATTCTTCGATTTTTCCTAAGTGGAAAGAATGGGTCAAGCAGATGATGGATTCCTCTAAATAACCCAAATCTTTAAGAAAATAATAACCATCTAACACATGCTTTAAATGATAAGGCCCATTTTTTCTTCCAATATCATGCAATAATCCACAACAATAAGCTTTCGTACTATCTAACTCGTTAATCTGATTGGCAATAATTTCTGCTGCTTGAGCAACATAATAGGAATGAGCAATCCAGGGGCCTGGATTTTGTCCTCTAACTGATTCTAATAATTGAATTGCTGCTGATTTAGTCAAAGAAATATCCTTATCATCCGTACTATCTCTTAATTAATAATTATATTTGTTTTCTAAATCCAGTAAATACTTTTTTCTCCAAATTCCACCACCATAACCAACCATCTCACCATTAGCACCAATGACTCTGTGACAGGGAATGATAATGGCTATCCGATTCTCTCCATTGGCTCTGGCAATCGCTCGAACAGCTTGTGGGTTACCTATGGCTATTGCTTGTTGCTGATAACTTCTTGTCTTACCATAAGGTATTTCTTGTAAAACTTGCCAGACCTGTTTTTGAAAATCTGAACCTGGTAATACTAATGGTATTTCAAATTTTTTCCTTTTTCCTAAAAAATACTGATTGATTTGTTCAGAAAGTGACGCAAAAAGGGGATGTTCTCCGGGAATGAGCTTGGTTTTTAGTAATTTGGTTAATCTTTTGATTTGGGTTTCCAGCATGCGGCGGTCTGTAAACTCCAGTAAACACAATCCATCTTGATTAGCGCCAGCTAACATGGGACCTAATGGTGTGGAAATACGGGTTACTATAACCAATTCTTGATCTTTTGCTTGATTTGGAGAAATTCCAGTTGTTTTTTTAAAAGCATCGGTAAATCCGCTTAAGGATTGATAGCCAGTATCAAAAGCATGATCACTGACTTTTCCGCCATGTTTGATGTTTTTAAAGGCTTGATTGATTCTTAAAAGACGTTGATAAGCATGAAAAGTAATGCCATGCTTTTTTAAAAACCACCTACGCAAAGTTGCAGGTTCGATTCCCCTTTGTCGTAAATCATAATCCTTTAGGCGCAGGTGTGGATTTTGGCTGATTTCTATTAGTAATGTTTTAATCCATTCTGGGATGGATTCTTGTGGCAGCTGTGGTTGACAAAATTTGCAAGGACGATAGCCATTTTGCAGGGCTTCCTGAATAGTTGCATAATATTCAATGTTTTCCGGTTTGGGCTTTTTTGCATGGCAGGTTGGACGACAAAAAATCCCTGTGGTACGAATGGCTGCAAAGAAAATACCATCAAACTGACTGTCTCGGCTGCATAAAGCTTTATACATGATTTCTCTGGTTGGTAATTGCATGATTGACTCCCGATAGATTAGTATTATTAATAAATTATGAAAATAATGCAACTATTGCAACCGAAAAATGGACAACTAATTTTCATAGTAAATACGATAAACAGCATGATGATAGTCATCAGAAACGAGTAAGGAACCATCGGTTAAAATTTCAATGTCAACCGGACGGCCCCAGTATTTCCCTTTAGAATTTAACCAGCCAGTGGCAAAATCTTCATATGAAACCACTTGATTATTAGTCAGTTTTACTAGTGTAATCCGATACCCAATGGGAATGGTGCGGTTCCAGGAGCCATGTTCGGCAATAAAAATTTGATCAAAATAATGTTGGGGAAATTGTCTTCCCGTATAAAAGCGCATGCCTAAAGCTGCCACATGGGGGCCTAATTCCTGTTCTGGCTTAGTTACAGTAATTGCAGGTAACTGTGAACCAAAAACAGGATCTTTTATATTATTACCATGTAGAAAAGGATAGCCAAAATGCAAGCCGGATTTTACAGCTTTGTTGAGTTCATCTGGCGGAAGATTATCACCCATTTGATCTCTTCCATTATCAGTAAACCAAAGGGTTTTGGTTTGGGGGTGCCAATCAAAGCCAACAGTATTGCGAATACCATGAGCAAAAATTTCTAACTGGCTGCCATCCAGTTCCATGCGCATCAATGATGCATAGCGTGGATCTTTTTTTAAACAGATATTGCAGGGAGCTCCAATTGGCACATATAGTTTTTTATCCGGCCCAATTTTAATAAATTTTTGACCATGATGCATATCTGTCGGAAAAGCAGCTGATACAACTTGATAGGATGGGTGGGAGGCATAATGTTTGTCAATATCAGCTATTTTGAGAATACGGCTAACTTCGGAAATATATAAATCTCCCTGGTAGTAATCCACTCCAATAGGACGATTTAAGCCTGAGAGTACAATGACAACTTTTTCTGCAACCCAATCATGATCTTCATCAACCAAAGCATAAATCTTGCCCTTTTTTGAGCCCACATAGACAATCCCTGTTGGACTAACAGTGAGACTGCGGGCAGTAATCACATTTTTAGCATAATATTGGATCTGAAAACCAGCTGGAAGTTGAATTTGGCTGAGATTGTTGCTAAATAGGTATAATTGAAATACCACATACAAATAAAAAAGTAAAAAATGTTTCTTTTTCATGTTTACTTCCTTAAAGTAAAGTATTATAAGAAATTCTTTTTCTTATTTTAAAAAATATGCATATTATATAGGAAAGTCAAAGTTATTTATTTAATGGGAGATGATTTGAGAAAAATTATTAATACATTTAAGGAAGAAATTGCATCTACCTGGACATTGCTGAATGATACAACAAATTTTTTAATGGTTTTACCGATTTTTGCTCATCATGAAAGAACATTAAAGCATTGGAGAGATCAATTAACTCAATTTTCCCGTAATGAAGAAATATATCGCCAGGTAAAAAGAGAAATTATCAATTTAAGAAAACATCTCCGATTAGAAGGGTATGATCTACGGATGGGTTCTAAGGATATTAAATTTCTGGGTTTTAAAAGTGATGATGCTGTCATATATGGATATAAGCGGATGGTTTTACTAATAATTGATACAAATGTATATTATCTGACCGGCCAGGAAAATCATTTAAATCTCCAAAGCTTTTTAGCTCATCGTTACAAAATTACGAATATTTCGAATTATTTAGATTTACACAACCTCTGGTATCGCTGGAATCATTATATTTTAGAAATTTGTGGTG
>JAKSBL010000334.1 GCA_022361115.1 Spirochaetota bacterium
ATAAAATAATATTAGGAATAGATGAAGCAGGCCGTGGCCCTTTAGCTGGTCCGGTATATGCTGCTGCTGTTATTTTAAATCCTCACAAGCCCATCCCTGAACTAAATGACTCAAAAAAACTGTCTGAAAAACACAGGAAGAGCTTATATGAGCAAATTATTAACCAGGCCCAAGCTTATGCAATTACCTATTGTACTCCTGAGGAAATCGATGAACTAAATATTTTAAAGGCAACTTTTTGGGCTATGAAAAAAGCGATTACCCAGATTGAAGATCAATTTGAATATATCTTAATTGATGGGAATATCTATCCTTTTTCATCTGAATATCCAGGTGCAGCAATTGTAAAAGGGGATTCTAAAATTCCTGAAATCATGGCGGCGTCCATTTTAGCCAAAGTAGCAAGAGACCGTTTTATGATTAGCCAGCATGATTTATATCCGCAATACCAATTTCAGCAGCACAAAGGTTATCCTACCAAAGCCCATCGCCAGTTAATTGAAAAACATGGCCCCTGTCCAATTCATAGAAAAAGTTTTAAAGGGGTAAAGGAACATCTCCCTGATTTTTATTTATGGAATGAAAACTAAATGGTCAAACAGATCAATGCCCTGGCAAAGCAAAGGATTCCTTTTCTTTTTATCATTGACTTTGATTTACTCAAACCGATTATCATCCCTTTAAATGAGATTAAACAACATGATATATACTTTTCTTTACCAGGTTATTACCATCTACCTGAAGCCAATACCTTAAATAAAGAATTAGTATTTTCCAAAGAACCCGTCACTTTTACTGAATATGAGACAGCTTTTGAAATCTGCCGCAAACACTTTGTAAAGGGACATTCCTATTTAACCAACCTCACCTTTCCCACCCCCATAAACACTAATTTAACTTTATTAGAAATTTTTCAACATAGCCGGGCTAAATACAGGCTTTATTATAAGGGGCAGTTTGTTGTTTTTTCTCCAGAAACCTTTATTACCATATATGACCATAAGATAGCTTCCTACCCTATGAAAGGGACGATTGATGCAGATTTGCCGAATGCAAGAGATGTAATTTTGGCTAATGAAAAAGAATTTGCTGAACACATCACTATTGTTGATCTGATTCGTAATGATCTGGGGATTGTATCAACCAATGTCCAGGTAGAAAAATTTCGTTTCATAGATGAAATAAAAACGAATCAAAAAAATCTACTCCAGGTGAGTTCAAAAATTACTGGTTGCTTAGAAAAGGATTTTCATAGCCGTTTGGGAGATATTCTGTATGCCTTATTGCCTGCTGGATCAATTACCGGAGCTCCTAAGAAAAAAACAGTAGAAATTATTAAGGAAGCAGAGAATTATGATCGAGGTTACTATACCGGCATCTTTGGCGTCTTTGATGGATATCACCTTGAAAGTGCTGTGATGATCCGTTTTATAGAAAATCAGTCTGGTCAGTTGTTTTTTAAAAGTGGAGGGGGTTTAACCATTTATAGTGATTTAGCATCAGAATATCAGGAGTATATTGACAAAGTTTATGTGCCGATTATTGGAAACCATAAAAATTAAACAAGGTAAAATATATAACCTTTCCTATCATCAAAAGCGCTTTAATTTAGCTAGAGAGGAGTTACTTGGAAAAAGGGATGCCGTTCTTTTGGTAGACCATATCAAACCGCCTGCTGAATTGTTTCATTGTACTATTAAATGCCGAATCATTTACCATGAAATGATTGAAAAAGTGGAATACATAGCCTACCAACCTCACCCAGTTCATTCTTTAAAAATGATTAATGCTGATGAACTGAACTATCAATATAAATGGGAAAACAGAGAACCCCTTAATCAATTGCTTTTAAAAAAAGAAAATTGTGACAATATTTTAATTTTAAAAAATAACCAGATGACTGATACAACTTACAGCAATATTATCTTTTTTGATGGCATTAACTGGTTAACTCCAGCTTATCCATTATTAAAAGGGACAAAACGAGCACAGCTTTTGAATGAAGAAAAAATCCGGGAAGAAGAAATCAAGCTTGCTGATTTAAAGCACTTTAAAAAAGCTAAGCTGATCAATGCCATGCTAGATTTTGAGAATGAAACTCATGTTATTCCAATCGAAAATATCATACTTTAATAAAAGAAATCCATTAGCTATTGTTACTAATTCTCAAGATAATTTTTAAAATGATCTAAAATTGCCTGCCACCCTGATTTTTGCTGTTCTTTGTTGATAGTATCTTCAGGATCAAAGATTTCTTTGACACTGGTTTTATTATTAAGGGTCTCAAATTTGACTTCTACCTGTCTGCCATCGGGCATTATGTAGAGAATTTTTTGCTGATTAATAATTTCGCCATATTCTCCTTCAAAGTCAAAAGCCATTTTTCCATCTTTAGAAGCCATCCTGTATTTAAAGGATCCACCTACTTCTAAATTATTTTCAGCATATGGGCAATGCCAGTCTTCAGTTGCAAAATAATAATTTTTAACATGTTCTGGTGATATCCAATGATCCCAGACTTTTTCCAATGGAGCAGCTATCACTGTTTCAACAGTGATTTTATTATCCTTTGGGTAAACAGCTGCCAGCATTTCATTAACATTTAATTTTTTCATAGGCAGAAAAGCCTCAACCAGTTTTTGCTTCTGTTTATCAGTTATAAAAACCATCATCTTTTCCATTATTTCAGGAATAATTTGCCAGGATACACCATACCTGTCTTTTACCCAACCACATTGCTCTGCTTCAGGTATGGCTGATAATTTGTTCCAGAAAAAATCAACTTCAGACTGTTTTTTTCCATATACAATGAAAGTCTGCATTTCATTAAACTGAAAATTATGATCCAATGCACTATCCATGACCACAAATTCCTGTCCTTCTAAGTGAAATCTGGCATATTCCAGAGTATCGGGTTTATTCGGTTCTTTATTTTTCCCATAATGAGAAATATGTCCTTCTAAAATTCCAGCCTGTTGAAACAAAGAGCAATAAAAGTTCATTGCTTCTTCTGCTTTTCCGCAAACATCTCCTACAAACATCAATGAAGGGGTAATGTGTTGTATGTTCATCCCGCCATCCTGCATAATCTGCCAGGAAACTCCAAACTTATCCTTTAACCAGCCATATCTTTTTGAAAAAGGATACTCAGCAAGAGGCATCAGTATTTCGGCCTGATCAGATAAGCACTTCCAGATTTGATTGACCTCTTCAACGGTCCTGCAAGCTGCCATATAAGAAAATGAAGGGTTGCGGTCATATAATTTTCCTGCACTGATAAACTGAAAATGTCTGCCCCACAAATTCAGATTAACTATGTTTGTATCCTGACCTGGAGTTCCTGGCAATGTCACAATGCTTATCATTTCAGAATCTGGAAAAATACTGGTATACCATTTTGCGGCTTCAATAGCCTCGGTTTCAAACCAGATAAAAGGAATAACTTTTTGTAACATAAGTACCTCCGTATTAATTCAAAATAATTTATACTTGAAGGTACTTAAAAAATAATATCATTTATGTTTAAAGGATAGTAAATATTTCCTTATTTCATTTTTTTGATTCTTAAAACGGACAATCACCCCTTTTGCTATATAATTTGAAACTTCTTTTATCCTAGCCGTTTAAATAACTCATCTTGATATTGATTGGTATATAATTCATAATAGTGTTTTTTTAAGGCCATTAATTGATGATGCGTTCCTTCTTCCAGTATTTTGCCTTGATCGATCACAATAATCCGATCCGCATTGCGGATCGTAGATAATCGGTGAGCAATTATAAAACTGGTTCTCCCTTTTAAAACCTTACTAATGGCATCCTGGATAATCTTTTCTGTCTCTGTATCAACTGACGAGGTTGCCTCATCTAAGACAAATATGCGAGGATTAGCTAATATAGCCCGTGCAAAAGAAACTAGCTGTTTTTCTCCGGTTGATAAGCGATTTCCATTTTCTCCTACTTCCGTATCATAACCATTGGCCATTTTTTCTACAAAAGGGTGGAGGCGCACTAATTTTGCTGCTTTTTCAATGTCTTCATCTGAAGCACTTAAACAGCCATAACGGATATTTTCACGTATAGTTCCAGAAAAAAGATGGGGTGCCTGCAAAACATAACCTAAATGGGAATGTAGCCAGACTTGTGATCGTTCCCGATAGTCTACTCCATCAATGAGAACACTTCCCTGAGTTGGTTCATAAAAACGACAAGCTAAATTCACAATCGTAGATTTACCAGAACCGGTATGACCGACTAAAGCAATATTTTCTCCTGCTTTAATTTTTAAGTTAAAATTCGATAAAATTTTTTCACCTTCTTTATATCGAAAATCAACCTGATCAAAATGTATTTCTCCTGTCATCTGAGGCCAGTTTTCCTTTTTTAATTGCTCATGATTTCCAAAATAATTGACAACATCTTCTTTTTCTTTGATATCTAACTCTGTTTCCATCAATGAGATGATTCGTTCAGCTGAAGCTTGAGCTGCTTGAAATTCAGATAAAACTCTGGCCATTTCCCGAATTGGATCAAAAAACTGAACAGTATAAGATACAAAGGCAACCAGTGTTCCATAGCTAATCAGTTGGTCGGCAACCCCCAGTCCGCCAAACCAGATAACTAGACCAGTACCAATACTACCTAGTAATAAAATTATAGGTAAATACAATGATGACACAATAGCTGCCCGAATGGATGCATTACGCATTTTATCTGTTAATTGTGAAAATTCAGAAAAATGTTTTTCTTCTACAACCAGAGTTTTAGTAGTTTTTGCTCCCATAATTCCTTCGTTAAATGCACCGGTAATTTGAGAATTATTTTTCCGAACCTGACGATAATTCTTTAAAATCAATTGTTGAAAGTAAATACTAATAATGACTAGTGGTGGTGTAACGGAAAGGGCAATCCAGGCTAATTTAGCATTAAGGATAAACATAAAAACACCGATCCCTATCATCATAGAAAATCCCCAGATCATATCGACTAATCCCCAGGAAATAATTCGGCCTATTTTACCAACATCTGAGGTCATCCTGGCCATGAGCCAGCCTACCGGAGTTTTATCATAAAAAGAAAAGGAAAGTTGCTGTAAATGATTAAAACTGTCTTTCCGAATTTGATAACAAACATCCATTTCAATTTTTCCAGCAATCATTATTAAAGCAAAAACATTAAATATTTGTACTATAATAATAATCAGATAAAATATACCAAATTGAACCAGCCCATCCATGGTTTTTTCCACTACAAAGTGATCTATCGCATGTTTATTTAAAAAGGGAAAGAGAGCATCAATCCCCCCCACTGCAATCATAACTATGGTTAACAATATCACTTTAACTTTGTACCGCTTTAAATAAGCAAAAAGTTTTTTCCAGATTGAAAAATCAAATTTCTTTGTATACTCTTGTTCTTTAAATCCTGTCATAATCAAATCCTTTTATTCTCGATATACCTCTAATCTCTTAATTTTTTCCATTAAATTCTGACTGCATATACCAGAGTTTTTGATATAGTCCTGTTTCTGCAATCAGCTGCTGATGGGTCCCTTTTTGAATAATTTCCCCTTTATCCATTACATATATTTGGTCCATATGCTGTAAGCCCGTTAGACGATGAGTAATCATGATAATGGTGACTTCATTTTTGCATTCCTTTAAAGCTTTTTGAATGGATGCCTCTGTCTCCACATCAACTGCACTCAAAGAATCATCAAAAATCAAGATAGGAGCATCTTTTAATATCGTTCTGGCTATTGCTACCCTTTGTTTTTGTCCACCTGACAAGGTTACCCCTTTTTCACCTACAACAGTCTGATAGCCTTGATCAAAATGTTCTATAGTCTCATGAATCGAAGCAATTCGGGCTGCTTCAAAAACATGGAGTTCATCCATTTCTTCACTATCCTTATGGGTAATAGAGATATTATCTTTTAGGCTTCTGGAAAACAGAAAGGGTTCCTGCAATACCATTCCTATTTGATTTCTTAAGCAAAACTTATCTATTTGATCAATCTCAATATCATCAATTTTGATACTTCCCTTTTGATGATCATATAAAGAAAGCAATAAATGAACTAAGGAACTTTTTCCAGAGCCTGTTGATCCTAAAAATGCAACTTTCTCCCCTGGCTGAATAGTTAAAGAAATATCTTTTAAAACTGAATTTTTTTCATCATAGCCAAACCAGAGACGATCTAATTCGATTTTTCCTTTTATTTTAGGCTTTAATGATCCGCCGGCATGTTCTGGTGGCTCCTGCAAAATTTCAGTAATTCGGTTAAATGCCACGACTGCTTTTCCAAAATCTGATAAAATTCTCCCTAATTGTCGTACCGGCCAGAGTAACATCCAGACATAAGAAAGAAAAACCACCATTGTACCGAGTGTAATCATACCATTGACAGCTCGGTAAGTACCAAAGAGGATCACAATCAATACCTGGATTAAACAAAAAAAATCAGAGAAGCTCCAGTAATAAGCGAATAGTTTGATCAAACCCATGGTTTGATCACGATAATTAAGGTTCTCTTTTTCAAATTTCTCCATTTCATAGTTTTGTCTGGCAAAAGCGCGAACCACTCTGATTCCATTTAAATGTTCCTGCAGAACAGTGGACATTTTAGCTTCTGCTTCATCAGATATCTTAAAATATTTTTTTACTTTCAAAAAAAAGATAAATGAAAAAACTAAAATAAAAGGGATTATCATCATGCCTGCCAGAGTCATGGGCAGATCCAGGGAGAGCATAATCATTAATGAAATAGCAATAAAGAAAATCCCTCTGCCCATTTCCACCATTTGTACGGATAAAAATTGACGAACCGTCTCTACATCTGATGTAAATCTTTGTATGAGATCCCCTGTTTCAGCCTTGATAAAATAATCAAAAGGCAGTTTTTGCAAATGGTGATAAAGATTATTTCTTAAATCACGGCCAATATTTTCTGAGGCCACAGCAGACCATTTCCCTTTGAAAAACTGAAATGTACCCTCTCCTATTGAAATCATCATTAAAATCAAACCACAGAGCCAGAGATTATTAATAAAATACTCGCGGCCGCCTAAAGCGAGATAATAGTTTTTAAAAAAACTAGGTAAAGAGATTGTCTGATTACCGATTACTGAATCAATAATGGTTCGAATCAATAAGGGCCAGCAAAAAGAAAGCAATGATGCAATACCAACCCCAATTATTGCAAATATATAAAGCAGCAAATTCCTTTTCATAAGTTGTTTGGTAAGTTGTAATTTAATACTCATAATTCTATCCTGTTTCATGGTTTAAACTCTTTTAAATTGATTCCTTTTTTCAAAATGAGCCACATAAGATCTTCTTTTTTAACTCACTATAAAAAAGTAAAAAAAAATCCGGCAAGCTGCTCACAGCTTGCCGGATTGTATATATATTAATTAATAGTTAACAATTCCTTGGACAAACAGAACCAGCTTGGTTGTTCTTCATTAAGACTGATTCTGCTTATAACTATTACTTTATCATTATGTTTAAAAATAAATTAACCAGTAGACTCTGGTTAACTTGCGTTTACACAGTATAGTAGGAATCAGTCACTTATTTTGTAAATATTCTATTAAGTTTGATCATGCTATACATTTAAAACTCCTTAAATTAATAATTTGATAGTGAAATATTAGCCTGTAAAAATTTACTTGTCAAGTGTTTTTATTGAAAAATATTTTTTGCTGCCTCAGATGGCATTCGCCAAGAACCTCGAGGCGATAAATCAATACTGCCAATTTTTGGGCCGGCTGGTACACAGTCCCTTTTCCATTGACTGGTGAAAAAGCGGTGATAAAAAAGGTTCAGCCATTTTTCGATTTCCTGTTTATCATATTTAGTAGAAAAAGCAATTTGAGCTAAATACAATATTTTTTCCCTGGAAAATCCCTGACGAACAAAATAAAAAAGAAAAAAATCATTGAGCTCATAAGGACCAATGGTGTCTTCTGTTTTTTGAGTAATCTTATTGCCATCTGGCGGGAGTAGTTCTGGCGATATGGGTAATTCTGTAATAGCCTTTAAAATTTCTGTAATTTTTCCGGAAAACTCTTTTTCTGCAACCCAATTAATTAAAAAGCGAACCAGTGTTTTAGGAACAGAGCTATTGACATTATACATGCTGATATGATCCCCATTATAAGTGGACCATCCCAAAGCAATTTCTGACAGATCACCAGTCCCAATTACCAGTCCATTGTGTTGATTGGCAATGGACATGAGTAAATAAGTTCTGGCCCGAGCCTGGATATTTTCATAAACCGTATCCTGTAGCTCAATATTGTGATCGATTTTTTTATAGAGTAATTTTGAAATATCTCTAATGTGCAAATCCTGTAATTGAATTTGCAATAATGAACATAATTTTTTCACCAATTGATAGGTTTTTTGGGAAGTTCCAAAACCTGGCATAGTGACTGCTTTGATTTTTGAAATCTTACTATTGATGAGTTGATAAGCCTTAATAGTCACTAATAGTGCTAAAGTGGAATCCAATCCTCCTGACAAACCAATAATAGCTGGAGAATTCTCTAGTGTCTCCAGCCTCTTAGCCAATGCAGAAGATTGAATAGAAAAGATTTCAGCACACCTTAGATCCAGTTTCTCTGGATGATCAGGTACAAAAGGATATGGATAAACTGGATATTTCAGTTGATAATCGGCTTCTTCCTTGATATTTAGCTGAAAAGGGATATAACTAATATCATCCTTTCTCTGAGAAAAAGTATTCATCCGAATTCGTTCATTCACCAGTTTTTCACAATCAATATCACTAACAATCAATTGATTTTCACGTAAAAATCTCTGGGATTGAGTTAGACATTGCCCATTTTCATAGATGTAAGCTGCTGCATCAAAAACCACATCTGTTGTGGATTCCCCCATACCAGTGGAACAATAACAATATGCAGAGATTGTTCGGCTAGATTGACTTTTCACCAATAACTGGCGATAATCATCTTTTCCAACTAAAACATTGCTAGCAGAAAGGTTACAAATAACAATTGCTCCATTTTGGGTTAATAATGAAGAAGGAGGGATAGGATGCCAAAAATCTTCACATATTTCAACACCGACCTGGAGTGCCGGATGATCAGTCTCTTTAAATATTAAGCGATTATGAAAAGGTATTTCGTCACCGTTATGAGTAAAATACAAAGGAGATTGATGTTCATAAGGAGTAAACCAGCGTATTTCATAAAATTCTCGATAATTCGGCACATGAGTTTTAGGAATAATCCCTAATATTTTACCCTGATTGATCACTGCTGCACAATTATAAAGATTATTTTGCAAAATAATTGGCAAACCTACTATGATTAACATTTCACTGTTTTTGCTTTGTTCTGCTAAAGTCACTAGTCCGGCAAAGGCCGCTTCCAGCAAAGATTGATGAAAAAATAAATCTCCACAGGTATAACTGGTTAGAGAGAGTTCTGGAAAAACCAAAATCTTAATGCCTTGCTCTTCTGCTTGCTGGATGAGTTTTTTATGTTGATCCAGGTTATATTCTACATCGGCAAC
Source organism: Spirochaetota bacterium (assembly GCA_022361115.1). Lineage (GTDB taxonomy): Bacteria > Spirochaetota > GWE2-31-10 > GWE2-31-10 > GWE2-31-10 > JAKSBL01. The sequence continues at coordinate 9,547 of JAKSBL010000334.1, forward strand.
TTTACCCATTGGTATGGCTGCTGCAATCTTGATAAATCCCATATTGTCCATGATATTATCCGCTCTTTTTGATAATTATAACAGGAAGTCTGAAAATTGTCACTTTAAAATATGAAGTAATGGAAATTCCTCATATGAGTGAGGGATTTCTGTTTTTTATTCATTATTTTATATTATCCTGAATACCAAAAGATAAAAACTTTTATTTTAGTTTAGTTTTTAATATATTATTTCTGAATTAATTTCCCCAAGATTTCCACAGCCCGTCATAATCATAGAATGGGTCAATTGCTCTTTCAATTGACTGATATATTTTTCCACTCCCTGCTGAAGGTCAGCAAAACAGGCCTGGATAATTGGTCTGCCAATTAATACCCCATCTGCTCCTAAAAGCCAGCATTTTTAAAATATCTATACCAGAACGAATCCCTCCATCTACTAACACAGGTATTTGGTGATTTACAGTTTTAGCTATCTCTGGTAAAACTAATGCGGTGCCAGGTGTATCATCAAATACTCTCCCGCCATGATTTGAGGCAACAATAGCCGAAACTCCTGCATCAACAGCTTTTGCTGTAATCATATGAATTTTTAGTTATAAAAAAAATAAATTGAATATAATTTTATGAGATTTCAGATAAATAGTCAAATATATAAAACGAAACGATATTTTTCATTTAAAATTGAAATCCAAGAAGATTCCAATAAAATAACAACCAAATAAAGACAACCTCATTTACTAGTGAAACAATGTAAATGATTTTGTTATATAATTTCCAATCATTTTTTTTCTGGTGCTGTATAAAACAATAAATACTAACTGGCAATAATAATACTGATAGCAAAGGCAATACCAGTAAAATTTTTAAGAAAAATACATTGCCTGTTAAAATCATCGTATAGAGATCAACAGAAACAATGAGCATTCCAATGATAAAAGATAGATTCAATAAAACTATTGCACCAGAAATTATCCAAGCTAATCTTTGTTTTTCTTTAATGCTTTTTACAATTGAGATGATGAATATTAATATAAACAACATTAAACAGATATTAATAAGAATTAATTGAAAGGTATGCGATTCATACCAATCGTGTTTTTTAAAAGCCATTGTAGGTGCACTACTAACAAAAAGATGCAGCTTTTTATTTATACTTTTAAAAACTACTGTTTCCTGATGATTCAATTCCTGAAATGTATTTTTACTAATTTGTATGAAATACTGTTTTCCTAAAATTGATTCTAAAATCAGTAATCCGTTAGATTCACTGACTTTCATGGAAAAGAACAACTCTCCGATTTTTTCAACACTTGAACTTGATACTCTATTTACTCTATAGGATCCCAAAAATTGCTTAATCGCACTGCTGGCAGTTTTTGTTTTTTCATAGTACACATCCTCTTCTTGTGGAAAAAGATAATTTATGATTTTTTTAAAGAATGAACCATATGTTAATTCAGCAGCAGAATCAGTATTATAGGAAATAAATATTCCCATGTTATGTTCTGGTAAAATTGCCATAATACTGTGAAAAGCCTCAATATTTCCTGTGTGACCAATTATCTTTTGTCCATTATGGTTGTTTCCAATAAATCCTAATCCCATACCATTAAGCATATTATCATGTTTGAAATGAATTTTTTGCATTGTTTTTGCAGTTATTTCTTTTAATATTTGTATATCTTTAAATTTTCCATAGTTCAAATGAGCAATCATAAATTTTGTCAGATCAGAAGCAGTTGTGCTCATACTTCCTGCTGGTATATCTTCCATTAATTCAAATTCTGCTTTTTGATATACTCCATTTTTAAAAAAATAACCATTTGCAACATCATTTTTTAAATGATCCGGAATAGTTTGTAAAACAGTTGTGCGATCCATTTGGAGTGGAATAAGAATATTTTCTTTGATATACCTTTCATAAGGGATTCCAGAGATAAGTTCAACAATGTATCCGGCAAGAGCTGCTCCATAATTAGAATATGCAATTTGTTCTCCAGGAGGGAAACCCCGTTGGGGAACATGTGTCTTTAACCATGATCCTAACGAAGATATTTCTCCGATATTATTTGGTCTTATATCATAATATTTGTCTTGTAACCCTGATGTATGAGTAAGAAGATTAAAAATAGTAATAGGCTCATTAAATGTATCAGGAATTTTGAAATCCAGATAAGCATTTATGTTTTTATGAAGATCTAATTTTTCTTTTTCTACTAGTTGCATAACAGCTGTCCAGGTAAATAATTTTGTTATAGAAGCTACACGAAAAAGATGTTTATTAGGATCTGTTTTGATTTTTTTCTCTTTATCAATGTACCCATATCCTTTTAAAAAAACAATTTTATCATTTTTAACAACTGCTACAACAGCTCCAGCAATATGGTTTTTTACGAGTTGCTCTGGTATCTTAATATCAAAAAATACATCAAGCTTATCATTGTCAATTAAGTTAAGGTTTTCTGAAAATAATAGTAGAGATATATTTATATAAAGGACTATACATAGAATAGTTTTCTTTTTCATTAGTAATCCCCTTTTTTATTTCAAATGATAGTAAAGGTTCTATTCAGAGTCAACAAATATAAAAAAAATCATGAGAAAAAAAACACCAGATCCTTTCCCAAAAAAATGGAAAACTCTGGTGTTTAAATATTTTGATCTTGAAAAAAAATCATGGGGGAGGTGGTTCTTCAGCATTGGGATCATCCAATACTTCTACTCCAGAATCCATATCTCCCGTTGAAGAATATTTCAGTTTTCTAAAAACGTTTGCTGATTTTGCTTTATCTGTGAATAAAGTTAACAAATAGGATGAGGTAGATGCCCTGCCAATCTCTTCTGAATAGGCATCAATAGCACGTAAAATAGCTACGATATCTGCTTCACTCTGTTGTTCTAATATGGTAACAGCATCTGCTGGAGGCATGTTATAGAGCTTTTCTGCTTGTTCCCGTATATTTTTCTCTTTATCATCATATTGTTTTTCTTTTTGCTCCAGAGCTAATGCTTTTTGTTCTAGTTCTTTTTCTCTTTCTGCCAGTGCTTCTAATTTTTTATTGACTTCTGTATTTTTTTTATCCAGTTCATTTTCTCTATTAATCAATATTTCTTCTTTGAGTTTGAGTTGTTCTTCTTTTTTTTGCAACTCTTCTCTCCACAA
>JAKSBL010000238.1 GCA_022361115.1 Spirochaetota bacterium
ACCAAAAAAACCGAGGGTAAATAAAATAGTAAAAAAGAAAATCCTGGGAGTTTTCATTTTTCTTTCTAAAAACCATTTTTTATTTACCTTAATTTATACTTTATCGATATAATTGTCAAGAATGGAGTCATCTTTATGAAATAATATTACTAATTCGGTTTGAAAAGGGATGCTTATTTTTAATGAATTATTGGTTTTTTAATGAAAAAGCTTCATTATTACAATATTTAAAAAAAACTTTACAAAAATTAAAAAAAAATATAAAAAATAGAAAAAATAAATTAGGAAAACATATTATGAGTTTTGAGTATAAACGGAAAATTCCAACTCCTGAAGAAATATTGAAAGAAATGCCTCTCTCTTCTGATCTTTACCACAAAAAATTGGCAAGAGATAAAGAAATTAAAAATATCATCACTGGCCAAAAGGATCAGTTTTTAGTGATAGTTGGCCCTTGTTCAGCCCATAATGTAGATGCTGTTGCCGAATATGTGAGTAAATTAGCTTCTTTGCAGGATCAAGTTCATGAAAAACTGGTCCTGGTTCCCAGGATCTATACAAATAAGCCACGTACAACTGGGGTAGGTTACAAAGGGATGATGCATCAACCGGACCCTCAAAAACAACCTAATATTGTAGAAGGATTAAAAGCAATCCGCCGGATGCACCTCCGGATTTTGCAGGAATCTGGTTTAAGTGCTGCAGATGAAATGCTATATCCAGGAAATTATCCATATTTAGAAGATCTGTTAAGTTATGTAGCTGTAGGGGCAAGATCAGTTGAAAACCAGCAGCATCGATTAACTGTTAGTGGTTTGGATGTTCCGATTGGCATGAAAAATCCAACCAGTGGAGATATAACCGTAATGCTAAACTCCATAGAGGCTGCCCAACAGGAACATGTTTTTATCTATAACGGCTGGGAAGTTGAAACACCAGGTAATCCTCTAGTTCATGCCATTTTAAGAGGGGCTTTAAATCGCTATGGCCGACATATACCTAATTATCACTATGAAGACCTTATCCGCTTAGCAGACATGTATCAGGAACGCTGTTTATCTCATCCTGTCGTTATTGTGGATACTAATCATTCGAACTCATCAAAACAATTTGATCAACAACCCAGAATTGCCATGGAAATCTTGTATAGCCGGAAAAAATCGAGTACAATTAAAGAAATGGTGAAAGGTTTAATCATTGAAAGCTATTTACTTCCAGGATCACAACCAGTTACCGGAACTGTTTTTGGTCAATCTATCACTGATCCCTGTTTAGGTTGGGCCGAAACAGAAAACCTGATTCTGGAAATTGCTGACTATGTTTAAGTAAGATTGCTAATGCAAAAAAAAGAAAATCTGCTCGTCCAATTTCAGGAAGTGTTAAAAGAACAAAAATATTCTCATGAAGAAAAAAGCATGATTGAAGCTGCTTATCAATTAGCTGAAAAGCATCATGAAGGCCAAAAGAGAGCTTCCGGAGAAGAATTTATCATCCATCCCTTGTCGGTAGCTATTTATTTAGCCGCAATGAATGTTGATAAAGAAATGATTATTGCTGGGCTTCTTCATGATCTGGTAGAAGATACAGATATAGAATTAACGGATTTAGAAGACCAATTTGGTAAACCAATCGCTCAATTAGTAGATGGAGTAACGAAAATCACAAAACTGAAAAGTGCTTCTAAAACAGAACAAAAAGCTGAAACCATAAGAAAAATGCTCTTTTCCATGATTCAGGATATGCGGGTGATCATAGTAAAACTTGCAGACAAAGTTCATAACATGAGCACACTTCAGTATCTTCCCAGAGAAAAACAGAAAAAAGTTGCCAAAGAAACTCTGGAAATATATGCACCTCTGGCAGGTAAATTAGGATTATATTTTATCAAAAATGAATTGGAAAATCTGGCTTTACGTGGATTAAAGCCGGATTTATATAAAACCATTGATCTTTATATGAAAAAAAAGGAAAAAAAACGGAGGGGTATAACAACTTTAATTACTCATGGAATTGAGAGTAAACTGGAAAACTCAGATGTTTCTTTTTCTATTAAATCACGTATTAAACACAAGTATTCAATTTATCGCAAAATGAAAAAATTTAATAAAAACATTGATTTGATCTTTGATCTATATGGTGTTCGTATTATTACAGATACAGTTGAAAATTGTTATGTGATTTTGGGAATTGTTCATCGTCTCTGGCATCCTATTCATGGAAGATTTAAAGATTATATTGCCAGCCCAAAAAGTAATGGATACCGTTCCATCCATACAACAGTTATCATTGAAAAAAGAAAAGTGATTGAAATACAGATTAGAACAAGAGAGATGGATGAAATGAATGAATATGGGATAGCAGCTCACTGGTATTATAAATCAGGTGATCATCCTGGGCATAAAGACATTAAATGGTTGGAAACTTTAAAACAAGTCCAGGAACAAAAATTATCACCTGAGGAATTTTATCAACATATAAGAGATGATATTCTGAAAGAGGAAATATATGTTTTTACTCCAAAAAATGATATTTATGAGTTACCAAAAGGTGCAACTCCATTAGATTTTGCTTATCAGATTCATACCGAGGTAGGCAATCGCTGTCGGGGAGCTAAAGCGAATGGCAATATTATACCTCTGCATGCTCCCCTGCAAAATGGTATGGTTGTTGAGATCATAACGGCCAAAGACCCCTGTCCTAAACGGGAATGGATTTCAATAGCAAAAACCACCAGTGCGAAACGAAAAATTAGACATTTTTTTAGAACTCATGAAGAGAACCTATTAACCCAGGAAGCGGGTAAAAAAACTCCTGTAGAACCTATACCAAAAAAAGAACGGAAACAAAAGCCTAAAAAGATTGTCAAAAAGGTAATGAATCGGGAGAAAATAGCCATTGAAGTGGATGGTGAAAGAAATCTTCTTTTTAGTTTTGCAAATTGCTGTAACCCTGTTCCACCTGATCCAATTGTCGGTTTTGTATCAAGAGGCAGGGGGATTATTATTCATCGAACAGATTGTAAAAATCTGAATAGTTTTGAAGACTTGGAAACCCGATCGATAGCAGTAAATTGGACGACTACATCAAAAAATAATATATTTTCTTTTTTCTTAAGAACCAGTGATCGAGCAAATACTTATATTAAAATTAATAATGTTATTAAGCGGCATGGTGGTACAATTATTGAATTTGACTTGGACAAATCAACTGAACATTTAAGGAAAATTGATGGCCACTTTTCGATAGAATTACCAGCAAATCGTAATATAGATATTATTATAAAAGATATTAGAAAAATACCAACAGTTTTATTTATTGATATGCGTTGATAGGTGAAGGGTTTCAAAAAACCAAAGATTTTCATGATTTTTATTAATCTTTGCTTGACATTTTGGACGAGTATTATTAAATTGTATTTCAATAAATTCAAATTGAAAGATAAAGTTAAATAAGGAGTTTTAACAATGGCAATTAAACCATTAAATGACAGAGTATTAATCGAAGTGAAAAGTGCTCAAGAAAAAACCTCTGGTGGTATTGTAATTCCTCAAACTTCTCAAGAAAAAACTCAGGAAGGTACTGTCATTGCAGTTGGAGATTCTGATACAGTGAAAGTTAAAGTTGGGGACAGTGTGATTTATGATAAATACGCTGGTACACAAATCAAAGTTGATGAAAAAGATCACTTAATTATCAAAGCAGAAGAAATTTTAGCAGTAATAAGTTAATGATTATTTTTAGTTTTGAAAAAATATTACCACCTCACAATGAGGTGGTTTTTTTGTTATTTAACCGGATAGTAAATTGTCTTAGTGAAACCTTTCATTCCACTATAATTCACTTCCAGAGAGATTTCTATAGGTTCTTCATGAAAACGGGAAACTGCTCTTGATTCATAGGAAAGAACGATTTCATTGCCCCTTTGTTTCTCAATTTTTTTTATTAAATCTTTTAAATCACTTCTGGTTCTGGCTTGATAAAATTCGCCACCAGTGCTGGTTGAAATATTTTCTAAAATGGTTTGTAAATTACCACGATTGAAATTTACTATGTAAACCGGGATATCATTATTACTGGCAAAATTGATCGAATCATCAATCAGAAAGTCTTTGAAGTCATTACCTGTTTCATGTGAATTCGTTAGTAAAACAATACTTTTCTTTGAAAACCGGGATAACATATGGCTGATACTGAATTTCAAAGCATTACCAATATCAGTTCTGGAACTATAATTATTGTTCTCCAAAGCATCTAAAATTTGTAAACGGGTAGATTTGAGATCTTTTTCTAAGAAAGGAACTCCTTCTCGAAAAGAAACCAGCCCAACATTGGTTCCAGAATCCTTTTCACTCATCCACTGGTTCAGCAATAATTTAATTTCCTGGGTATGTTTTTTCATTTCCTCATTATTATCATAAATAATAATTAAATCAGATATATCATTTTTAGCTGGAGTATATCTGGTGGAAACATTATTAATATATTTGCCGTTTTCATAAACAGAAAAATTAGATACATCAAGTCCAATGGGTATGGAAAAATCATCTTTTTCAACTTTTACTGTTAAAAAAATATTTGGGAATTTTTGAGGAAAAACCCTTTCAACATTAACATAGAGATTAGAGTAACGCTGTCGTTCTAAGGATAATACTAACAGACGAGATTGATTAAAATCAGTCAGTAAAACATTATCCTCTAAATCAGTAATTAAAGAAATTCCTTTTTCCAATCGGTTTCCAGGTGCTTCAATAGGATACCAGAGTTTATTATCAATTTCATATGCCCAAATTTTTTGTTCACATAAAACCAGTAATCTTCCCAGATTATCCACAGAAATATCATAAGGTTTTTCCAATATATCCATCCCTAAAGATGAAAGATGATTACCGCTAGTGTCATATAGCATGACTTTATGCAGTTTACTATCACAAACATATATTTTATCTTGATCAATAAAAATGCCTTCAGGTGATAATAAATTACCATCTTCTGTTTTCTGGAAAGAAAACAGAAAATTACCTTCCGAATTATATTTATTGATGCGTTGATTTCCAGAATCCACTACATAGAGATTTTTATTTTTATCCAGGGCAATATATTTGGGACCGAGCAAAGCGCCTTCACCAATTCCTTTATAACCAAATTGTTGAACAATCAGGTTATATTGATTGATTTTTAAAACCACATCATTGGCAAAATCCGATACATATAAAAACCCCTCATCATCAACAGCAATACCAAAAGGTTTGGTCAGTTTAACAGGATACTCAGTAATATAATTTCTGACA
>JAKSBL010000203.1 GCA_022361115.1 Spirochaetota bacterium
CCAGACGAGATCACTGCATTTTCCAGCACAAGCTGGGCCATTATTTTATCTTTTTGGCAAAAAAGGATAAATACTGTAAAAAAGAAAAATATACAAGAGATCGTTTTTTTCATGGTGGTAACCTCTTAGTGGTATTAACAAGAAATCTTGACTATTGATCGATTTAATCTAAAATAGAAAGAATAATCATCCACAAATGCAATGTTGTCGATACTTTCTTCAAATTCATTAAAGTAAATTTTTAATCCATTGATAGTATAGAGGTAGAGATAAGTAATATTATTCTCTTCACTGAGTAAAAGTAAGTTCCCATTATTAGAAAAGGTAATATCTAATAATTCACCCTTAAAATCGAATTTATTTAATTTAAAACTTTTTAAATGAATACTAGAAATTGAGTATTTGTCCTCATAATATAATCTGTTATGTTGAAACTCCATAAATATTTGATAAGGAAAATGGTTGTTAGTTTCTATCTTTTTTAATTTGGATTTGGTATTTTTGTCAAATATTTCTATGATTTCAGGTTTTAAGCCTGAACAAACAGCAAAATTGTTGCCGTTGATTTCAATAGCATTGGATTTGGCCATTTTAATTTGAGAATGATTTTCAATAGAAAAGGTGATTTCTCCGTTAATATTGATCAAATAAGATTTACCATCAAGTGTGGAAACCAAGGTATTTACATCTTTATCAGCTGAAAGGGAAGTAATAACAGAATTAAATTCCTGCTGATAAATCATTTTTCCAGACAGATTATAAAGCGCAAATCCCATGCCGTTTGTTTTGGTCACATAGATATAAGGAATTTCTTTTAATAAAAATGGATAACCTGGATTAGAAATTTGACAGATTTTCTCTTCTAATGGGGAAAAAAAAGTTATGGTTTCTCCTACTTTATCGAAAAGGCAATATCCATAAATGTTAGCAATGATATACTGATCATCATCACACTGGAAAAAAGTAGCCATACCATGATTGGTGGAAAAGTATCCGCATTCTTTCCGATCTATAATATAATACCCATCAATTTCTTGATTGATTAAGTCGCTTTCAATACTAAAGTGTTTTGAAATCAGAAATACTTTCTCCTGAGTAGATTGAAGAGGGACAAAAAGGGTATAAGCAAAAACAAGTAAAGAAAGTAATAGTGGATAAAATATAAACTTAAACATAATTGTTTGATTATAACCTAAATGTTAATTTTGTCAATTTTTTCTTCTTAATTAAAGGGGCATTTATAAAAAGATAGAACCTTTCTTTAGTATTGCCATTCCCATGAATTACCAGGAGTTTTTATGTAAGCCAACACTTCTAAAATATAGCCGATAATGTACGGCAGTTGATATTTGTACCATTTATATGAAATAAGTAGGCAGAATGATCATCATCCATTGCATCATTAATAGATAAAAAAGTAGTTTGATTAATTTGCTTACGATGATAATTATGGAGATGGCCGCTAACATAATAATCGATATTGTATTTCGTGCATAAACTGGTTATATAGTATTTTTCCTCCCCATAAGGTGTCGTTGTAAAATTTTGAAAAGGACCATCCAGAGGTGAATAATGGGTAAAAATTAATTTATTTTCTTTTGCAGAATGATCTAAAAGATCTTCCAGCCAGGCTCTTTGTCCTTGACCCAGACTGCCGTTTGCTGTATCTAAAAAGATTAATAAAGTATTACCAAATTCTAAATGGTAAATACTGCGGCCAAAGTATTTTACAAAATATTGAAATCCCCTGTTATAAATATCATGATTTCCCAGTACAGGATAAAGTGAAACAGCTAAATGAGCTCTATCATCATCTACTAATTGGTATTGCCTTGACCATCCATTATTGACAATATCACCATTGATAATAACAAACTCTATTTGATATTTTTTTTGTATTGAAGCTATTTTTTTTAAATAGTTTTTTTGATTATACTGATAGTGAGTATCACTAATAACCAGAAAATAAAAGTTGCTATTATTAGACAAATCAGGAATGGAATAATCATCAAAATCATTTTTATGTTCAAAACGCTGGTTAACATTTGAAAAGTAATACAGCCCCATATCACACTGGATAATCAATAAAAAAGCAAATGATAGAATAAGTCTTTTATAAAATAACTTTGACACTCATTTCTCCCCAGATGTGATTTATATATCCTGCTAAAGATAATGCACCACTAAATGCTAAACCTGTATTGAAGCATAAAACTAAATATCTATTTATTGAAATCAGATTTATAAGTTCAAACTGTAAATATCCCAAGGACATAATTTCATCAGAAAAAATATTGCCTACTTCAACCCCTATGGCATATTTATCTCTGATATTAAATTTAAAACCTGTTTGCCAACATAAAACCGTGGTATATAGCCATTTTGAACCTATTGTTTTATTTGACAGGAGATCATTAATTCCAGCTAAACGGAGGTTGATACCAATCATAAAGTATACTGTAAAGAACTTAAATAATCCACTGGAAATTTTGCTGAAGAAATAGACATTATGCTCCAATACGTGATAATGCAGATAATTGCGTAGCTGATAGCCGGTGAAAAAGTATAAAAATTTCAGTGGTTTCATTTTCCAGGTAAAATTAAAACAGGTCAATCCGGGAAGTGCGGTAATAAAGTGAAAAGATGTTGAGAAAAGAAATAACCTGGAAAGCCGGAAATCGCCAATCATTTTAAATCTACCCTTTATATTTTGCTGATCCAGATACTCTAAACAAAAACTATTGGTTACAACTGGTAATGTTAGATCTAAAAGATAGGAATTTCGGCCTCGAATAATGACAGGGTTACTTATGAAGCGGTCTTCGATTTGATCAGCAATCAAGGGTTGAAATATTAGCAAAATAAAGAAAGGGACTAGTAGTTTCATGACCTTTTCAGTTTACCAAAAAATCACCACTTATTGTTTTATTTATTGAAGTTCTTTTAAATAATAAAATTTCTCTTTGGCCGGTCATTCTGCTGCGCTGCATTTTTTGCCATAATTCATTTAGCAGTCTTTACGTGTACAAATACTCTATTGTATTTCTAAAAAAACTTTCCAGTAAACTTCACTTTCTAAGAATGGGTTAGTCGGACGGTGTTGTATTTGAAGGTCATCGGTGATTTGACTATAATAGCAGCCGCCAGGTTCATAATCATAACAACATTGTTCAGGATTAAAAATTCCAGAATCAATCCATTGTATACCAGTTGTATAAATCCAGCGATCATCAATTTTACAAGCCACAAGAAAAACTGCCTGGTTCAATTCTGGTGGATGATAGGGAACGGTCATTTTGATTCGGTTTTTAATATCATTTAAATCTCTGACACGATTATATTGAGTCAGCATAGCATTGCGCTGACTGGAATTATAAGTGCTTTCTTTCTCCAATTCCAGATTACTCTTTTTTACCAAAGGTGTAACCAGGTAAGGAATGGGCTGGTAGTCATTATTTTTATTTTCACTTAACTCTTTTAAAACATAATAATAAAAATAAGCAATAGATTTATAATCTCCCTTTTTCTCATAGAACAAGTCTTCTGGTAAAATCCAGTTACTATTGATAGTTTGAGATGGAACAACCAGGAAATTGAGTTCAATATAACAATATGCAATGAACGTATAGAATGCAAATTTATGAGATCTTTTTAAGGG
>JAKSBL010000533.1 GCA_022361115.1 Spirochaetota bacterium
GTTTACACAATATGTTACAGCTTCCTTAGCTTGCTGTAGTTTTTTTCCTTCCATACTTCCAGAGGTATCTAAAATAAAGGTAATATCCTTTTCAGTCAATTCCTGTAAATCAAATTGATGACTCAGAGCAAAAGAAAGAAGAAAATGACCACTGCCATTTGTTTTGGGATAATGCGCTAAAGAATAACCCAGTTCATCTTTTTCTACTTGAAAATAGATCTTAAAATCAATTGCCGGTTTTATATTTTGGTCTTCATAACTGACTCTCCATTTTTGGTTGCTTTTTTTCATTGTATCCAGCGGATGAGTCGTACTAAAAACATGAGTAATACCTGCAGAATGCTCTATTTCCACATTAATGGCAACTTCCTCTAAATTTTGAGATGAAAACTTTTCCGTGTTTAAGGGATAAAGGTATTCAAAGGTTTGTTGATCAGGTGTGAGTAATTCCTGATAAATGATTTTTACCCTTTTTTCACTTTTAGGCTCAATAGGAAATATGCGCATTTTGTAAACCGATCGATCCTGGTACTCTAAAATAGCTGGGTCCAATTGAGACCGGACAATATCCAGATAGATTTGATTTGCTTTTTCTTTATCTAATAATTCTGCTGATAGTTCTTTTCCATCCACAAACATGGTAAATTTTTGTATAACAGCATTTTCAGGAACAGGAAAAAGATAAGTTCCTTCTAACCGCCGTGAGGTGGGATTTTTAAAAACCTGATCAATCGTTGTTACAGCAATGGACTGATTGATCTTTACGTCAACATAATGATATTTCACCTCTAAAGGAAAAGGGGTAGGCAGCTGAGGAACCGGATCAATGATAATAAAACCATCAGCCAGACCTGATAAAACAATTTTTATCAGAAGGAAAATAATCAGTAGTTTCTTGTTCATCTTTTCCTCCTTAAAACTGGTAGCCCTTATCTTGGGCTTGTTCAATGATTGCATTGATAATTGCATCATCTAAAGAAGTATTTTGAGCCATTTCCTGTTTCTTTTTTGCAATATATGATTCTCTTTGTTGATTCAGATGATGAATCTGATTTTGTATCTGTTCTCTATCGGCTTTTAACTTGTCTAAATACTCCTTAATCTCTTCATTGCTCTTCCCTTGCAGTTCTTCAGGTAATTCTTTTTCTTCCATTGACTCTATTGCTTCTTCATCAGCAGCATATGCATCTACCATGTCCCAGGATTCATTTGAATACATTTTAGAAGATTTGGTAACAGCTCTTTGAATTTCTGATTCCTTACTCATACTAGCGGCATTGGAATCCTGGGTAACCTGTTTTCTCTTTTTACTCATGCCCTGAGTGCCATATGCTATATATGTTTTATTTAATTCTTCATTGAGTTTTAAAATTTCAGCATCCTGGGGAGCCTGAATATAGATTTCCTGTTGGTTTTGATCAATATTCATATACTTGCCATCTGCTAAATCAGCTCCGTCTTTCCAGTTTGTATTGATTCCTTGTTGATAATCACCGCAAAAAATGGTGTTGACAATAATTCCTTGAGCAATAGCAGCACTACAAGATTGAGTATAATCCCTTGGGCCCTGGGTAAAGGGTTCATTACCGGCTATAAAGATCACTTTATAGACTTGATTATTGCGGTTCCATTTCAATTCTTCAACAGCTCTCTCGATCACCAGACCACAATATTCACTTCCTCCATTAGTGGTTAACTGAAAAAGTTGTTCTGAAATTTCGTCTAAATCCTGGGTAAAGGGAACGATCATTCTTAAATACCCTTCTTTTTTGGAAATAGTATCTTTGCCGTATTCATAAAGGGAAACTTCTAGTTGTGGAGTCTGGCCGCCTCTTTTGGTCAAAGCTAATTTATTGACAATTTTCCAGAGTTGTGATTTTGCCTGATCAATTAATCCATCCATACTCCCGCTGGTATCCAATAAAATTGCCATTTGGATAACATTATTCTGATTTGTCTGGCTGGTAATGGGGAGTGAGATTAAACTGAATAAAAATATACAGATTACTATTTTATAAAATTTCATAATATACCTCCTTTATGGTTTTTCATCTGGTTAGACCAGATACTTGGCAAAAGGTTTCATAAATTTTAATTTTTTTTTAAAAAACTTTTTGTGTTTCTATAACTATGGAACATTGTGAATAATATGACTATAAATTTTAAATTATTTTACGAATAGGAGCAAAAAAAAATTAAAAATGAGCATTTTAATAAATTTCCTGTATTTTTGACGAAAAATATCTTCATTATCAAAATGAAAGAAATTTAAACCAGAATGATTTATTTCAATAAATGAAATTTGCTGCTATCGGTAATAACAGAGACTATTTGCCGGATGTACTGTAAAGACTAAAGGCTAAAATTTCTTTTTTCTGTTTCTAATAGAGAATTATTGCCGTACAAGGAAAAAATGACCCCCTAGCTTATCCTGATTCTGGATAAAATACAGGTTTGATGAATAATATAAAATCAAAACAAATAAAATGTCCTTATTTTTTTTTTAAATCTTCCTCTTTTTGAACATTTTTTTCCCACTGCTTTTTTACAATATTTATAAAGAGATTGAAAAGAAATTTCTTAATTAAAAAGTAAAAGGAGTGAGTTATGCCTATGAGGGTTTTGTTGTTTTATTAAAAAAGAGTTGTTTTATCAAAGCAACTAACAAGAGGGATACTTAAAATGTTTTTTTGATTTGGAAAAAAGGAGAAATAATGAAAAAAAAATTAAACCTATTGCTGGCAGTATTAGTTGTTCTTATCTTTGTTGCAGGCTGTTCAATGAGTGGCCAGTCAGAAGAATCAAGTAATGAGGAAGATCAATATGAAAAATCTGGTGGAATAACCTTTCCCCTAAAAACATTGAAAAAAATCAGAAAAGCTAAAGCAGCAGACACTTATGAAAATGATGACTCCATGAGTGCTGCAAATACGATTGCTTTTAATGAAGAACAGGAACATAATTTTTATGATGATGCAAATGATTGGATGAAATTTACAGCAGTCAGTGGTACCGAATATACCATTGAGAGCTGGGTTTATAATAGTGCAGATACTGTACTCTATTTATATAACTCTTCTTCAGCTCAATTAGCATATAATGATGATAAAGGTGATGGAACTTATGGTTCCCAAATTACCTGGACAGCTACCTATTCTGGAACTGTTTATATTAAATCCTCTTCCTATAATGGAAGAACAGGCAGCAACCGTACCTATGTTATTTCTGTTCTGGCCGGCGACAGCAGTTCTGGTGGGGATTCCTATGAAGAAGATGATAGTTCCTCACAAGCCAACACAATCACTGTTGATGCTGGTGCTCAATCTCACAATTTTTATGATGATGCTAATGACTGGTTAAAATTCAGCGGTGTATCCGGAAAAACCTATGAGATCGAATCCTGGGTTGGAGGAGATGCAGATACTGTTCTTTATTTATATAACTCTTCCCTTTCTCAACTTGCTTCCAATGATGACAAAGGTGATGGAACATATGGATCAAAAATTACTTACTCCTGTACTTCATCAGGCACTTATTATATTAAAGTCAATTCTTATTCAAATAGAACAGGTGATAACCGTGAGTATACTATTTCTGTAACACAATCAAATGGCGGAGGATCCATGGATTTACCTCTTGCTGAAAAAAAATGGACAGTTATGGTTTATTTAGATGGTGATAATAATTTATCCAGTTACGCTAATGGTGATATTGATGAAATGAAAGAAGTCGGTTCAACTGATGATTTTAATATTGTTGTTCTTTGGGATAATTCTTCCAGTATTCATGGATACTACTATATTGAAGAAAATAATGCCTTATTATTAGAAGATTTAGGTGAAGTGAATATGGGTGATGACCAAACTGCTATCGATTTTGTTGATTATACAGTTGATAATTTTCCTGCAGAAAAATATTTCTTTATCTATTGGAATCATGGCGGAGCTGTTGACCGATCTTTTCAAGGCCCATCACGTGGTGTGTGTTGGGATGATACCAATGGGGGGGATCATTTAACTGAAACGGAACAAGAAAATATCGTTCAATATATGAGCAATAAAATTGGGGATAAAATTGATATTGTTGGGTATGATGCTTGTTTAATGGCCTGTGCAGAAATCGGATATTTAAATAGTTTTTATGCTGATTATTTAGTTGCTTCTGAAGAAACCGAACCGGGTTATGGCTGGGACTATGTCTTTTTAGATGCAATTAAGAGTAACCCAAATATTTCAGCCAGTGCTTTATCAAATGCAGTATTAAACTCCTACATGAATTTCTATTCCAGCTATCGGGATGTTACTTTTTCTGTTGCTGATTTAGCATATGCTGATGATCTGGTCAATGCATTGGATGATTTCTGTAAAGCTGCTATTCAGTATGAAGGCAGCAGTGAGTTAAGAAACCTAACCAGTGGAGTGGGAGATTTCTCAGGTTATACAAAAGATCTTTATGGCTATTTAAATAAGGTTTATAATTCTTCCAGTATTACAGCAACTGTTAAAAATCATGCTCAGACTGTTATGAATATAATCACTAATAACTACATTATTAGTGAAGACCATGGAAGTAACTGGAATAATCTTGCCTATGGTGTTTCCATTACCATGAAATCCGATACAACAACTTATAGCCGGCTGGATATTTGTATAGATTCAGACTGGGATGAGTTTTTATCGCATTGTGGTTTTTAACCTTTTTTCATTTAATTTTTGAGGGCTGGATTTTTAATCCAGTCCATCTTTTTGTTTCTTGCTTAAATGGTAATGATAAATAATTACCTATAGGTAGAAATATTTATTTATTCCCCGATATAAAATATAACCCGCAGTATCCTCTACTTTATCCCGCTTTAAAACAATAGTACTGGAGGTTTTATTGAGGGAAACCAGAAATATAATAATAAGAATAATAAATTTACAATTTTATTGAATTTTAAGAAGTTATGTGCTAAATTGTCCAGAGTTAACACATTGTATATAAAAAAACTAACTAAATAATTTATCAAATGGACTTTTGATATGAATAAAATCTTATCTATAGCCTTAATTTTCTTAAGCTTGTCTGCCTTTGCTGAAAAAGATGACTGGGATGATTGGGATGACAGCCTCAATGGCTCTACTTTTTATGACTATAACCCCTACAATCCTTATCAATATCAAACCTCCACCAGAACTCGGGGCTTTTACACAGCAGATAAAGATAACATTGGTGTTACCACCCGCTGGGAAAGAGAAATCGTTTCTAATATGATGA
>JAKSBL010000600.1 GCA_022361115.1 Spirochaetota bacterium
AAATATTCTTTTTGGCATGATCTTTGCTCATGATGGTTAAGCAATTTAATATTTTATTTATGACAAGGAGAAATTATATGAAAAAGAACATTTTTATGATTTTAGTACTTCCATTGATGATAAGTTTTGTTGCACTCAGTGGATATGCCAATGGAAAAGTAGAAGCAGTCTTAACACATGACTCAGGCACTCATAGTATTATCCATTACTATGATAGTAAAGATAATGCTTACAATTCTGTTAAAGTGAGATTGCAAAATATCATTAGTGATAAGAGGTACAATGGAGATGAACTGGATGTTGCTGAACTGCCATCTTTAGAAGTGCTAGAGCAGGATGGCTGGTATGAAGGAACTGGGGATTTTAGCAATATTAAATCCTTCTTTGATCCAAAAGCAGCGGCAGTTCACCAATTAAATTTAGAGTTGAATGAAATCTTACTGACTCATATCATTAAAGGGGCTGAAATTGAAAATCCAGTTATCACAGAATATCAGATAGACTAAATCCACTACTAAATGAAAATTACTATCAAAAACAAAAGTGTTCCTTGCTCTATGTAATAAGGAACACTTTTGTTAGCTTTATTTTCAATTTCTAATTTTTTGCAGCCCTTTAACTTTTTTAAATACTGATTTCACTTTACCCCTTTTCATTTATCCCCGATGATTCAGGCTTTTCCTTTTAAAAAAAAATCTGAAACTATATTTGTTTATTCACTATGAATAGTTCGTTATTTTTCTTTGGATTTTCATTACGAGGATAAATTGTCACACAATAATTATTATCCCCTACCTTTGTGAGATCAGAAAGTATTAAATCATTGCATGGTATTTCAATCGTCTCCCCTGTTACAATACTTTTATAACCATTATAATCCGAATGAATAAAACAATCGATCAATTGGTCGTTTTGAATAATAATCCAACCATTGCCTGTTTCAAAATTAAACCTGATTATGCTTGTATTGCTATCAAAAAGAACCGGTTTCCAAATATTGAAAATAGCAGATTGATTCTCAAAAATCAATGAATTATTTACCTTTGAATCAGGAGATATAATGCTCAAGTTTAATTTAGATCCGTCTGTATAAATTATTTTGGAATCTTTTTTTTCATTTAAACAGATTACTTCATAAGTATTAAACAAATCAAAAGGTATAATTCTCTCAAAAAATATTTCACCATCTAAATCACTTTTTCTATGAATTAATTTATCCTTTTGCCTTGCTAATAAGTGCATATTGCCATCCTGGTTTATAAATATCTTATTGTTTACTGGCTCAGGTATTTTTACCTTTTTCTGTGATTTTACTTTATCGTTTTTGAATTCAATCTTTAGTATTTTATCAGGTGATTTTGAGAAGTATATGTCATAATCATGAAACAGGACTATATTATTTAAAATTCCAACAAAATTACCAGAAAACTGTCTTTTCCCTTTTGGCTTAGCATACTGTAGTCTGTTTTTGATCGGTACAATAAAATCTAAATTTTTATCTGAAATTGTATCTGTCAAAAAACACCAGGCATCCTTTTGTTCATTTACAAATAACTTGGGAAGCACTCCTTCTGTTTCATGCAAGACCTCGATTATTTGACCTTTATTGTCAAGGCTTAAATATACAACTTTATATAACTCATTTATATCGTAAAGATACACTGCAATTATTGTTTTACTGCCTAAACACCCTATTTGAGACTGATGAGAAATCCCTACTTCATTTCTAACAATGGTCATGAATCCATTTTTGATCTCACGTGTAGTAAAATCTATTTGTTTTTTTATGTCTTGTAATTCATTCATTTGTACTCCGATTTAATGGCAGATAACTGCCTAAAAAGATACACTGTTTTTTGTGTACCTCCAAAGGAAATATCAATTTGATATTATCATAAAATAATTTTTTTTGGAAATGAATTAAAAAACTACAGAGTATATAAAGTAAAATATGGTGATCACCTGCTGTTAGCTGCTGCTAAAACAGAGATAGTCAACCTTTTTTATGGACAAAAATTGGATTATGTTTTTAGACACGATGTCGTTAAGAAAATATAATCCAATTTTTGTCACCTTTGATCCATGGACGGATCAAAGGTTTCCCTGGCAGATATACGAAGCAAGTTTTCAATTCTTAGCACCTGCCTGGATTTTTTATCTTTTTGATTATGAATCTCTATTTTATCTGCTGCACACTTTTTGTACCATAAGTTATTGCTGTTCTATTGGGGATAGATGCAAAAATTTAATCAAAAAATAATTATCTAAAAAAATTAACTATAATATTCTGAAACTAATTAGAATCAGTTAAAAAAGAATTTAAATATTTTCTAAATCGATGCTTAGTAATTAAAACATTACCAATAAAAATATATGAAATTAAAACTGAGCATATAATTAAAGATATAAGAAAACTGTTAAAAAAATTATATACTAATAAAAAAATCAGAACTGTCATAATTAAAATCATAATTAAAAAAGGAAAAACATTTAGCTTATACTTACATTCAATATTCTCATTCTCTGAATCTATTAATATTTTTCCATTACTTATTATACTTAAAAGATTACTGTAGGGCGAACTTTTAAACATAGACTTTAATCCTGCTGTAAATGTAATATTTTCATTATCAGAAGTTATTTCAGCTCCTTTTTCAATAAGTTTTGATTTGATTATATCTTTTGCTTCCAATACTGTGTTATATTTTGTAATAACAATTTTATCTTTCATCAATATTTTTTTGTATTTACAGTCAATGTAATTTGATCATAATCAATGCCTTCTTCAAAATTAAAAGGCAAAAGTGAAATTTTTAAAATATTATTATCTAGCTTAGTATTAGTTAAATTAATAAAAACAGAATCAGGATTATATTTTTTTATTTCCTTAAACTCAATTGCTTTTTGTTTGATATTCTTCAAATTAAGAACTAGAGCTTTAGTATTGTTTACCCATAGAAATTTATCTTCTTTATCAGACAAAATAAAATCATTCTTATTAAACTCATCTTTATACTTCGAAGTCATATCAACTTTTAAATTTTTGACCAATTCACCATCTATAGAATAAATCTCAATTTCATTTTGAAATTGTACTTTATAACTTTCTACATTTAGTGCTTTAATAACAATTAAATATTTTACATAATTTGAATAAAAAACATAGGGTAAGCCATCAGCGGAAGTAATTTCTTTTCCATCTTTTCCATATATTTTAAAACTTTCAGTAATATATTCTGAGCCACTATAGTAGAAATAAATATTTTTTAATATTACAAAATTATCATTTATTAATTCTGCGATTTGTGCGTTGTTCTTAGATTGATTACTTGCTTCACTTTCAGTTTTCTTACCATAATAAGATTCATATTCAACTGATGATACTACTTTGTTTTTATCATCTAAAAATATTACTATTCCATTTTTCTCATTTTTAATTATTTTACTTGAATCAAATTCAGATAGAAAAAAACCAAAAACATAACCATTTTTATTATTGTGTTTTACTTTATACCAATAATCTTCCATCGAATCTATTTTTGATTTATTGTCATCAATCGAAATTATTTCAACAATATCTCCAATCATTAATTTACCCAATGATTTCGATTTTAAATTAGGTGATGATCGAAAATTTAAATTATTAACTACAATCATCGCAGACTTTGTGTCAATTTTGTCTTTTAATGTAAAGTTACTCGAAGAGCAAAAGCTTGAATTAACCAACAAAATTATAAATGCAAATATAAGAAATCTAAACTTTATCATTTCAAGATCCTTTTTTTAATACTGAATGTCATTACTATCTAAAAATTCGTATAATGAATTAGGTTCAAAGAATATTCTAGATCCACTAATATGATGTGGTATATTAGCTTCTCTTAATCTCCTAACAAAAGCAGAGTCAATACTATATGTAAAGACCTCATGATGAATATGAGGACCAGTTGAATTTCCTGTACTTCCTGGAATTGCAGTCACTGTATTAAAATTAACTTGTTGACCAACTACTACACTATTTGATAGATTATGCATTGAGTTTGTATAAAATGTGACTCCATTAATTCTTCCACGAATTTGGACCAAATTACCTGACCCATCATTCATCATTTGTGCAAGCCTAACAACTCCACTAATTCCTGCATATGTAGATCCACCACCTGCAGCATAATCATTTCCAGTGTGAAACTCTCTTGCTCCAGTAATTGGATTATTTCTCCAACCAAAGCTTCCACCTGAATTAGGAAAATTAATATCTATATTTCTATAAGGATTATTAGTATTATTAGATGTCAAATCCAATGTAAATTGAGGTATATTAAACCCAAAACCTGAACTTCCTGCATTAGCTAAATCTGGAATATTAGCAAGAGAGAAATTTAAACTTAAACCAGATCCCCCACCAGAACCAACATATACACCATCTGCATCACGTTCTGAACCAAGTCGATTCAAATGATATTCTTTATCTCTTGCAGTATATTTTCCTCTTAAATGCGCTCTCCA
>JAKSBL010000496.1 GCA_022361115.1 Spirochaetota bacterium
TTCCCCTTGAGCTACACTATAAAAACCTGCCATTGGAGCTACCAGGAGGGTATAATTTTCTTCATTGATGGGGACACTTCCCTTTTGAGCACAGAACATCACAAAGTCCAGGGCATTAAATCCTGGTTTGGCTATATTTTTCACATCTACTACTGAATATATGGATGCATCCGGGCTGGAAACAATAATACCAGGTAAAGTTTGAGTTAACTCTTTATGGACTTCAAATAATAAATTGCGGTAGTATTGCCGCTGTTTAGAGTACCATGCTTTTAGGTCCTCATGGGATTCTTTTGCCAAAGATCCGAAGATATATTGTCCAATAGCGTTGGAGCACAGATTTGCTGTATTTTCGGCAACTGATTGCTGATGAAACTGCTGGTTATCTGTAACCAGGGCGCCTATTCGTAAGCCGCAGGCGTTCCAGACTTTACTGGATGTTTCAATACTAATACGACGACCTTCTATACCAGGTATTTCCTGGTCTGATAAATTCCAGATACTGGAAACAGGCTCGTCTACATAGTATAGTTCTCGATAAGCCTCATCACTAATCATCCACATATTATACTTAACTACTAACTGGGCTAAAGATTTTAAAGCATCTCTGGTCATAAATTGGCCGGTAGGATTATCATATGGAATAACTACTAATGCACCAGGCTGATGCTTCTGAATAACAGCCTCTATTTTTGCCATATCGGGTAATGAAAAGCGTCCGTCATCACCTAAAGTACGGGATACAGATACAGTGTCTCTTCCGACTCTAGAGGCTAAGGCATTATAATTTGTATAAGCAGCGTCAATGAGCATAAGAGGTCTAGCGTTGGTACCAGCAGGCCCGCAGCAGCCAATAATCACCAGTTCCATAGCCTGACTACCTCCATCTGTAATCTGACTATATAGTTTACTGGTATCTAATCCACTGGAAGCGATAATATTTAAGACAGCATCATTGGTTTCTTTTAAACCAACTGTTGCTGTGTATTTCACAATTCCTTCCTGAAAAGGGCTGTTATTATCTTTTAATGCAAATAATCGTTTTTTCATAGCTGGATGCATGGGTAAAGAAACATTGCCGATAGCAGTATTGACTTCCTTAGTACTGTCATTTCTTTTCATAAATTCTATCTGGGCCAGCCTGATAGCAGAAGGTTTTCGTTTTTGGAAATGTTCAGATAAAACTGGTTGACTCATAGATTTAGCTCCTGTATAATAGGGTTTGTAACATTAATAACTTATTGTTGCAGAAATGTCAACAATAATTACTACTATAAAAGTAACAAAATGTTTTTAATTTTGATTTTCTTTTAAAAAGAATAATTTTGTTTTCATTAATTTAAAAAGAAAAACCATACAATAAGCGCTGATTATGCCTGCTAAATCTATAAACCAATCCCTAATCGTCATTTGTCTTTTAAAAGTAAAATACTGAAGGAGTTCTGACATCAGGGCAATTAAACTTAAGATCCAAAAGAGTAAATATGGGTGTTTTTGAATAACTTTGTCTTTATTGGTTAAGAGCAAAAAGGTTAATAAGAGGAAAAGAGTATAATGGCCGGCTTTTTGTAAAATAAATGAATCCATATTTATCATGCCGGCCAGAAGATAAATATACTTCTTAGGACCCAGGATACCAATAGTAATAATCAATAAAGTCAGAAGTATCCTTTTTTGTTTTATAATGAATTTGAAATTAAAGATAATCAGAAAAAAAATCACTAAAAATAGTATGAGAAGAATGACAATTCGATAAAATTTAAAAATTTGATTTATCTTTACAGGTTGCAGAATCACATTTTTTATATAAAAGTCTCCAGAAAAACTGGTGTTTTTCAAAATAAAGTAATGCTTTTCTGAACCATAAGGAACATAGAATATGTGGCGAAGGTTCTTTTTACCACTCCAGGTAGTGAAGCGGTTCAGTTTATGAGGAATACTCCAATTGATTTTCTCGTTCGGAATTTTAGAGTAAAGAAATATTTCTGGATTGTGTTTTCTGTCATTTTTAATATTGTTTGTCATTATTTGGGCAGATAACTGAAGATATTTATATTGTTTTTCTTTAGGTATAATAATTTGAAGATAGTTTTGACCGTTGACTTGGTGGGGTATGGATAACCACTTTTGGCGATCGAGTTCAGCAAAATCTATATTATTGATTTGATAGGTGTATTTTTTTAAATCAAGTGCTGCTGCTAAAGATTTTTTGGTGCTTAGCTGATTAAAGTTAAGTTCCAGCAGTTTTGATTGAGCAGGTATGAATTTGGGAATAAAAATGTGAGCAGCATAAATTGCCCCAATAAGATAAATGACAAGAAAAACTAAGCAATATAAATTTTTTTTCATAATTTTTATTATCTGGAATAGAATTTATTTTAGAATAAATAGTAAGTAGTAAATTCTAATTTTTAGAGAAGTAAATAACATTTTGCTACCTTATCATTGTTGTTTGTGATCTAACTAGCATAATTACATTTAACTGACAATAAAATACTATATTTATCAATTAAAACTTAATCAGGATAAGACTCTGATAGAAAATCCTCACGTGAGTGAGAGGTATCTTGACCTTTACATGAGGTTTTGGTACCCTCCAAAAAAGACACTCGTCCTTGGGTATCTTTTTTTCCGTTACCAGAAGCCTTCCGCTAAACTAAATCGATCCGACAGCAGATATTTTTTCTTTTTTACCCACCCTAGGGCTTTTTTCTGATACACAAGGGAAAATACCAGGGAAAACCCCTAGATAAAATATATAAATATTTGTCGAGAATTTGACTATCTAAGGTAAAACGTATGATAAAAGCAAATGTATACTTAATAAAA
>JAKSBL010000648.1 GCA_022361115.1 Spirochaetota bacterium
TGAATGATACAATGCATTATCTGCGACCAGAATAATATCTTCAGAGTGTTTCACATATTCTTTCAAATATTCTGCTATCCCCATACTAATGGTTGAATTAATAGCCATATCTTTACCAATAAATTTATGGCTTTCTACCTTTTGGCGTAATCTTTCACCAATAACCACTGCGTTGGTAATGGAAATACCAGGAAGCAAAATAGCAAATTCTTCACCACCATACCGTGCACCATAATCGACTTCTCTTATTGAATCTCTAACAATTTTAGCGATATCTTTGATCACAATATCCCCATTTAAGTGGCCATAAGTATCATTCACTTTTTTAAAATGATCAATATCAAACAGCAGGAGAGAAAAAATAGTGTCATACCGTAAACCTCTGGCAATTTCCTCACCCAGCCTTTTTTTAAACTGGTGATGGGTAAACAGTTTTGTCATTCTATCCATAGTTGCAGTACGATATAAATTAGCGTTCTCAATTGCTATGGCGGCAAAACTGATGATATTAATACAATACTGGATATCATCAACTGAGTATTTTTCGTTTCCCCTTTTTTTGCCCTGGAGATAGATACCAATAACCCCTTTATCAGATTTCAAAGGTAAAATAAACTCAGGGTGATACCTCGATAGATTTTCGATAATTTGTGATGAATTAAAAGTTTTTGTAAAATGTTCAAAAGTTAATTGATTATATTCCTGGTTTTCAAAAAACTTCATCATGGGCTCCATTGAAGGGAATCCCATCTCCCATTGAAAACCTGTTATCCCTTTATAGGAATAACAAATAGGCGTAAGATCATCAATATCAACAGGCAGGATAAAAGCTGTAAAATCACTATTATATTTTGAACTGATTACATAATTCACATTCTTGATTATTTGCCCAATATCCAGACCAGATGTTATCTGTTTACTAACTTCGATTATTTCTCTTAAATTTTGATTTTCTTTAGCCAGAATGGTCTGTTTATCCATTGATAAGTCCTATTACTATTTTACAACAGCTAATTATAATTGCCAAATGTTTTTTTTTCAAGTTTATTCGGTTAATTTTTGGTATTTTACCTTGATAATACAGATAACTAATGATATACTAACGGCACTTTAATATAATAAACAAGGATTTAAGCAATATGCCAAGAAACATGATTTATCAATATGTAAAAGATATTACAGCAGGTAGAATTGCTTCTGGTTTTAATCATTGTAACCGTGTATATCATTTAGCCAGAGAATTAGATGACGATTATGATGATGATGTTCTATATGCAGCCTGCTTTTTACATGACCTGATAGTCGGAACAGATGAACAAAAATATTTACAATCCGCAGAAAAAGCTGAACAGATTTTACATGAAGTTGGTTTTCCACCTGAAAAAATAAATCCTGCTTTAGAAGCAATTAGAACTCATTTTCCAGGAGCTACTCCTGGTAATAAAGAAGCGAAAATGTTACATGATGCTAATTTATTAGACCGTTTAGGTGCAATCGGACTTGTACGGCTCTCAATTGGTGCTTTTTTCTGGTATCATTTAAAAACTCTTAACGATGTACTCAATCTTTTAAAAGAAATCAGAGAACAAACAAAGTACCTGATCAGTGACAAAGCAAAAGAAATGGCTAAAGACAAAATTAAGTTTATGGATGAGGCCATTATCGAATTGGAAAACGAAAAAAATCTTTAATCCAAAAAAATAATCAATTATTTTATTAAAAAAAAAAAAAAAAAGTATTAACTTAAAAAA
>JAKSBL010000346.1 GCA_022361115.1 Spirochaetota bacterium
CCAGAATAAAAGGGGGAACTAATTTTAAAATAGTTTTAACCGGCACAGGGATTTGATGGGACTTCAGCAGAACCAGGTCTTGAATGACACCTAAAGGGCAAATGGAACTGCAATAAACTCTTCCCCTAAAAAGGGCTACTATTAATGGTAGGAGAAAAATAACTAAAACACTGAGTGGTAAAATGTAATTTTGTTGAAAAATAGCCTGAGTAACGTTTTGTATGGCTCCTATTGAACAAATACACCCTTTTCGATAAAAACCAAAATAAAATAATGATAAAAACATTAAAATAATAATACCAGTGCGGTTTCTTTTCTTAAACAGTAAATAAAGTGCGACACTAAAGGCTAGAATTAAAACACTGATATCTAATAAATCTAGCAGGATGGGATCAACTTCTGGATGAATGGTACGGGGAATCTGATAATTACTTTCAAAGTCTGGTTTAGGAAAACGATCTTGAGCAAAAATGGGAAGAGAAATTAAAATAAGGATAAAAAAGAGTAATTTATGATTTAACATTCCCTTGCCCCTTAAGGATATAGCCTTGGGTTGCTGATATTCTTTTGACAGCCATGGAAGGACACTTTTGGGCAATCAGACATTCATTGCAGTTGATGCATCGGTCATGACGGATTTGTAAGTATAAAGAACCATTTCCAAAAGCACCACAGCCTTTCACGCATTTACCACAGCCGATACAGAGTTTTTCATTAATTGTATATTCAAAATAGGGATCTTCAATAAAGGTACGCTGAATCGCTTTGGTTGGGCAGAGCCGGTTTTCTGCTCCAGTATCTAAAGCATGGCTGTCTGGCCGTAAATAGCCGCTGCAAAGATCACAATAGCCACAAACTTCAAAAGCATGAACACATTTTACTGCTGAAGGAGTTAAAACACATTCGGTTGCGCATCGGCCGCATTGAACACATAGATAAGGATCAACTTGCCAGACAGTTAATCGGATAGATTTTCTCGTTAAAAAAGCAGGGATGCTGATCAAACTGAGACCACTCACAAGGGTAAGGCTTTTTTTTAAGAAGTCTCTCCGGTTCATTGTTTTCTTCATGATTCTTCCTGTTTTAATTATTTTGCTCTTTTAGTCTAAAAATTCTTATCTTATTGCTAATCGTATCCATAAGGAAAATATCATCAGATGAACTGACTCTCAGTTTAAATTGTTTCAATTCGGGTGATAATATTTGAGGAGATGCTACCACACTGATTAGTTTCCCTTTTTGATCTACAATTTTTAACCTGGGAATCCCTTTCTCTCCTGTTACGAGACTGCCGTTCTTTAAGACAGCCAGTGCTATTGGATTACAACAGCCTGAAAATCCATGAATATCCATGCCGGATGCTTGCCAGGACTCAAGATAATTTCCTGCTGAATCAAAAGTGATGATCTGGTGTTTTCCTGGATTAGCTACTATTAGCTGATTTTGAAAAACAGTTAAATCAAAACATTGACCTGGAATGATAAAGTTTTGATCAATAATTTTTACAAGAGTGCCGGATTTTTCATAAACATAAACTAGTTTATTGCCGCGATCGGCAATATACAAGTATTTTTCGGTTACTGCTATTGCTGTAATGAGACTGTTTTCTCCAGCATAACAAATATCCTTTTTTTTCTGTAAATCAAAATTATCTTGTAAAGAAATTACCTTTACATGTTGCGTATGAGCAATATAAATGAAGTTTTGTTGATCAATTGCTAAATCTGTTATTATTTCTGATAAATCTATTGTTTTTAATAACTGGAATTGTTGATTATAAATTGATAATTTTGAGTCATTGCCAATGATTAATTGATTGTCCCGGGTAATTGCCATAGCAGTTAAGGAAGGATAGGGAGAAATAATTGAAGCGACTTCTTCATGGAGAATGAGTTTTTCGTCAATTTTTTCAAATTCTTTCCATGAGTACTCATAAGGATTTTTATTGTTCAGTTTTAAATAGCTTTTTAACCATTGAAAACCAATATAGATTCCCAGCAGGATAAAAGAGGTAATGAGGATAAGGGTAAGCAGATAGGTAAACTTTTTTTTTATTTTCATAATTTATCCATTCATTATAAATCAATTCCTAGTAACAGGTCAATTGGCATTCAAATCAATGCACTTCATTAAATAAGAGTCCCGCATAATTAATAAACCATTGGCAATTGCCAATGGAGCCCAGGCATCTCGTCCTTCTAAAAAATCCATTTTTGTAATCAATTGAAATTGTTGGTCAGAAACTTTGATTAAAGATAATTCTCCTTCATCTGCTAAAATCAAAAAATAATCCATGATTTGTAGAAAGGGTCCTAAACCAAATCTTTGTTCTGCTCCGCTATTCCAGATTAATTGATTGTTGGGGGCATAACAGACAAACTGGTTGCGCAAAGGACCTGCATCATCGGGCATAATTCCATAAAGATAGCCACCTGTGTAGATGGGGGTTTGCTGTTCACAAGAAAGTCCCTGGCCAGGTTTATTTTCATAAAGTTTTTCCACCTTATATGCCTGGTGATTTTTACTGATCTTTATCATCATGCTGCCTGCTCCATAACCGGCAGATAAAAAGATCTGTCCTTGATCCAAAATAACCGGAGAAGGAGCAATAACAGAGTGATTAAATAAGTCAGTTTGAAAAGCCGGAAAGGGTTGCAGAATATCATTTATATTAATCCCAACTAAACCACCAATAGCACAATAGATCAGCAGCTTCTCTCCTTCAAATTCCATTGGCATGACAGAAGAATGAGACATTTTCCAGCTTTGCTCATTGGGAATTTCCCAGACCACCTCGCCACTGTTTATATCGACTCCTATGATTAAAGCAGAACCACATGGTGCTAAAATAACGATGTTTTCCAATATCACTGGACATTGGCCTGTATACCAGAGTGGAGGGGAGGATTGATAAACTTGTTGAAGATCCAGACTCCAGAGTAGTTCACCACTTATGGGATCACAACACATCACATGTCCTTGTGGCCCCAGAGTTACCACCCCTTGTTCATTAACAGCAGGAATGGTACGGGAAAAACCATGATTTCTTTTCATAGGCTGACCATACCAGCGGCGCCATAATTCCTGTCCATTGACCAGTGAAAAACAACGGAGTAAATCTGATTTATCCTCTTCATGATAATCCAGTACATAAACTCGGCCATTATAAATAGCAGCGCCAGAATATCCTTCTCCTAAGGGCTGTTCCCAAAGGACTTGCGGGGGATTTGTCTGCCAATCCAGATTGATCGTAAACCAGTTTTGATATATATTATCCCGGTTATTTCCCCGAAACCCCGGCCAGTTTTCAGAGCTGATCACCTCCTGCTTTTCAAAATTCTGAAAAAAACGCCCAATAACTGCCAGAGGAGTTGGTAATTGACCTTTTGGTCTTCCATCTTCACCAGGGAGATCTTTTTTTAAGTGAGCAGATGGATGATAACTCGTCCACCAGAAAAAGAGAATGATTGTGATGAATATTAAAACCAGGTTAGTCGCAAATTTTATTTGTCTGGTCTTCATATCGTTTACGAGGTTTTAATACAGATTAAAGTTCCCCGGTCATTCCTTAACAAAAGATAACCATTGCTGTAAACCGGCTGTGTCCAGCAAAGTTGTGATAATAAAGGAGGGGATTGATATTTAGTTTGATGTGCAGAGGGATTGGCAGCCATAACATAAAAAACTCCCTTTTCATTAATAATCAGTAAATCGTTACCTGCTAATATGAGAGCATTTACGCCAATTTGATTGGACTTCCAGGTAACTTTGCCATTGCTCGCATTCAGGCATATCACTTCCCCTCGGCTGGCATTAGCATCATCAGAAGTTCCATAAATATAACCTTGATGATAAACAGGGCTGGAAAAATGGCTCTTAATAGTGGTATTTCGCCAGAGTACATTTGGTTTTCCTGAACTGATGTCCAGTAATGTACAACCTTTGCCATAATTACTGGTAATAAATATTTTATTGTCAAAAACTAAAGGATCGGCAGCATTAACATCATGAGCGGTAATCCAGGGGTATTCCCAGATTTTTTTTCCATTAGCAATATCAACTAAAATCAAAGCACGACTGTTAAAAAATGCTCCTACTCTTTTTCCTTTCAGGGTAAAAACAACTGGGCTTGCATAACCGCTATCCATTCTGCTGGATTTCCAGACTAGTTGGCCATTGTTTTTATTTAAAGCAATTCCATTTTGATTCACATTAAAAACTACCAGATTTCCCTCGATCACTGCAGAACTGGAGAACCCCCAGCCGGAAGCCTTTGCTCCATGTTGCTTCGCAATATCTATTTGCCAAATTTTTTTGCCATTTGTAATATCCAGACAAGTTACAATTCCGTAACGGCTAAGAGTGTATAAGCGATTACCGTCGATTACAGGTGTAGCGCGAGTTCCCTGATAGGACCCAGTACTACTAGGATAGGAGTAACTCCAAATCTCTCTACCTGAAACCAGGTCAAAGCAATAGATCGTATCATTGCGGCTGCTATAACCCATGGTGTAAACACGATTATTAACAACTGTTACTGAGGAATATCCTCTGCCAACATTTTTTTGCCAAACAATGGATGAAGTTGTTATTTTATGATATTGAGTGAGTCTTTCAGTTGTCGTGAAATTTCCTGAAGGGCCGCCCCATTTCGGCCAGTCAACAGCTGAAAGAGCCAGATGTAAAAATAATAGGGTAAAACTTAAGTAGGAGAGCTTTTTTAACATAGGTTATTCCTGGTTTAAGTCTTAAATTAAGGTAGTGTAAATAAATCATACTGGATAAAATATACAGTGTCAAGGATAATTACATTTGTTTGAGCAGGCTTTGTTGATAGTAAAAAACAACAATTTGCTTTATTTTTATCGAAAATTGATCTTTTATAGAATATTGAAGAAAAAAATATGTACAAATTGTCAGAATTTAGGTACAAATGGAAAGGAAAAATCAAATGATTTATGTTACCTATAATCAATAAGGAAAATGATATGCAGGAAAAAGAACGGAATGAATTAGAAAAATTGTTGGAAAAATACGGCCATACAGATCGAAACAGTGTTGAATTTGTCCACGGCATGTTAACAGCTGGTGTTTGTTACAAAGAATCCAAAAGTGCAAAAGAATATATTAATTACCTGCTTTACCATGATATTAAAAAAGAAGTTGATATAAAAAATAAGGATGAACAGATCCGTATTTTTGAAATTTTGATTGCTTTAACCAGAGAGATTGAGACTGCTATTGAGAAACAAGAGTTTATTCCTTTAATCAAAAGTCAGGATTGGGAAAA
The DNA here is from genome assembly GCA_022361115.1 of Spirochaetota bacterium. Classification (GTDB taxonomy): domain Bacteria; phylum Spirochaetota; class GWE2-31-10; order GWE2-31-10; family GWE2-31-10; genus JAKSBL01. Next base: position 5,291 of record JAKSBL010000346.1, read on the forward strand.
ACTAAAAGCAGATGAGGTAAAAGAATGGTGTAAAGGCTTTGATTATGGGTTATATTTTTGGGGTAATGGCGATGAATCTTTTTTGGAAAACCAGCAGCTCATAACTGTTATGTTGCCCATTTCTGTATTGAGTGATCCAGACCAGTATTTTCAAATGCTGCGAAAACAGGGAACCAAAGATGGTGAAATAATCAAAGTCTTGAAATCTGCTTTGGAAAAGTTTCCTATCAGTGTTTACCCGGTTTATTATTTCTGGAACCCCGATAAAGAACCAGAGGTTAAAAAATGGGATCAATCTGCTCCTGCTGAACCTGTTCAAACTGGAACCATTGTTAATGAGCAGAAAGTCGGAAGAAATGATCCCTGTCCCTGTGGTAGTGGGAAAAAGTATAAAAAGTGCTGCGGCTAATTCCCCTCCAAATAATATTTTTAAATAGCAGACCTGTTTTATTAAAAATAGCAATGATCATTTTACAACTTATAAACACCTATACTGTCTGTTTTTTTCCTTAAAATAAAAAAATCCAGTTTCCTCTAGATAATGTCCATAAAAAGTAAACTGCCGGCAAGGATGCTGGTTTTTTAAGGAAGTGATGAATCGACGTAATATAAATATAAAAAAACAAACAAATATGAAAAATATATGATACAGTGATTCTGATAATAATAATTATCTATCTATTCTGAGAAATAAGGGGTGTAATGGATAAAGATAAGATTATTGCCAAAATAAGAAAATTATTATCTCTTGCTCAATCCAATAATGTTAACGAAGCTGCTTTGGCACTGAAGAGAGCACATGATATTCTGGATAAATATCATCTTACCTTAGAAGAAATCAGTAAAGAAAAGGCAATCATAAAACCTACTCTTAAAAAAAGTAACCAGGCAAACTGGGAAATGGAAATAGGAATAACAATCGGTGAATATTATGATTGCGATTATCAATTTGAATCAACATTTATGAGTAAAGATGAAAGATATAAATGGAGATTGCTTTTTATTGGTTCTGAAACAAATACCAGTATTGCAAACTATGCCTATGAGTATGTTTTAAGAATTTTTAACAAGTTACAAACAGAATATAAAAAGAAATTTCAATCCTCATACCATTATTGTTGTAAATTAACTCGATCACAGCAAATAAGATATACAAAAAAGAAATTAAAAGAATATCGCCTGGGTTTTACTATTGGATTGCGTATCGCTCTTGTGAAAAGTAAACCAGACTCCAATGTAGCAAAAGATAATGAAATTAATATAACTGATAAGCCCAAAAAGAAAGCCAAAAATAAACCGCTTTCACGTGAGTTTCTTACTGGTTTTTCTGAAGGCAGAAAAGTAAATATTAAAACAGCTATTGAGCAGGAAGAGGATGAACCCTTTCTAATACAGTCTTCAAAAAAAGACAATTGAAGCAATGAAGTCATAATTTATCTGAAATTATAAATTTTATTTCATCAAAAATTATAGCTAATTCTTTGTTTTGTTATATAATAAAGCGAGGGAGAAATACATGGAAAATTTAGATGTTGATAAAATCAAACAATTAGTCAAAACAAGAAAAAAAGCCCATTCTTTTTATTTTCAGAAATCTAAAGTATATCAATCTTTTGTTGATATGGAGCAAAATACTTATAAAGATGGCCATTTAAGCAAAAAAAATAAAGAACTGATCGCAATTGGAATTTCAGTTGTTATTAATTGTGAATCATGCATGGAATGGCATATAAAACAGGCTATTGATGATGGTGCTTCAGATGAAGAAATAATTGAAGCAATTGAAGTTGGGATTGAGATGAGCGGTGGCCCAGGGACAGCATCAGCAAGATTTGCCATGAATGTACTGGAGTATTATCGAGCTCAGTAATATGTTCAAATCAGAATTTTAAACTTTTCTCAGTCAGTCATGGATTCTAATCAATCACAGTAATCACAGCAATTTTTGTTTTAAATTTACATTTTCCAACTGAGATTCATTAAAAAAAAGTGCATAACATTAGATTTTTATAAAAAGTGAGCTATATTCTTTTTATCAATCAAAGAAAGTATTATATATGGACCGTATTCTCGAAGATATCTCCGGCTATTTAAAACTGAGCCTGGAGGATAAAAAATTAAGTCGTTCTGAACGAAAAGCCTTAAATGAAGTTTTTGAAGACTATATCCCTGATCCCGGGCAGTTAAAACTGATTCGTAATAAAGCTTTTGAGCTGGCCCGTTCAGAAAGTTTGGGTAATGATAACCAGCAGATCATTAATTGGCTGGAAGGAATTATCAAACTACTGAATAATCAGGAAAAAAAATCAACCAGCCATGTTTTTTTCAGTCCTGGCAATGATTGTCTCAAAGCTGTCATTAAAGCTTTACAGGATGTCCGTCATAAACTGGATATTTGTGTTTTTACTATTAGCGATAACCGTCTGTCAAAAGAGATTCTTGCCTGCCATAAACGGGGAGTGGATATTCGAATTATTACTGATGATGAGAAAACTCTGGATCAAGGTTCTGATATCTGGTGGTTAGCTGAGGAGGGGATAAATATAAAAATCGATTATACCCCCTATCACATGCATCACAAGTTTGCAATTGTAGATGATGAAAATGTTATTACAGGTAGTTATAACTGGACAAAAAGTGCATCAGAAGGAAATAATGAAAATGTTATTATCACTCGTGATGAAAGCATTGTCCTAGGTTATCGTTGTGAATTTGAAAAACTCTGGCTGCAGATGAAAAAGTATTAATTTAGCATTTCAAACTTGCAAAATTTTTTTCACTATTTAGAACTTGTCTTATTTTATTCCGTAAATCAAAACTGATCAGCCTTTAATTCTCATTTTACAGAAACAATTTCATTAAAAAACTGATAAATTTACTTTTCTTGCTATGCAAAAAAAGCAGTTATTCTTATAATTAATATATTGAATAATGGTTTTATAAATGAGAAAAGAGCGCAGAGAGTTCCAGTCATCCAATCTGTGTTCCTTATGATCTTAAGTGATCATGAACTCATGTTAACTGATAATCTTTGGATAGCGGCTTATTTCATTCCTAAAAAACAGGAAGAAGGGAGTTTTATGAAATTGTTACTGAAAATCATTGCTGTGTTACTTTCCATTATTATAATTCTTTTTGTTGCAGTCATTTTACTGCTTTCAATATTTTTTCCATCCGAACTCGTGCGAGAACAGATTGAAATCCAGGGAACACGCTATTTGCAGACCAATTTGAGACTGGAAAAACTGGATTTTTCTATTTTTACTGGTATTGAGTTAAAGGGCTTAACCATTACATCTCCGGGAAATAGCTGGCAAAATGAAAATATCCTCTATCTGGAAACCGCAAGATTAAAATATCGCCTTTGGCCGTTGTTAAAGAGACGGATTGAAGTGAAGAGCTGTGTTTTAAAAAATGGAAAGATCCATTTAGAGAAAATCAAAGGGGCAGAAAACTGGAGGCATTTTATTGATATTTTTCAAACTGATAAAATCGAACAAGGCCCTGACACTAAACAGAGGAAAGAAAAGAAAGACTCCCAGGCTAAAATTACCCGCTCGGTCATTCCTGTCGAATTGGACTTAAAAGAAATCGGTATAGACCGGATCAGTCTAAATTACTTAGATAATACTTTTTTTGATGTTCCTCTGCAAGTCTCTGTAACGGAATTAACTTTATTAGCCAAAAATATAAAGGCAAAACAAAATACTCCCTTTGATCTAGAGTCAGGGCTGGCTGTTTCCATTAAAGGAGGGGATCATATAACTCTTGGGGCCAAGGCTAATGCTCAGGGCCAACTGACTATTTTTGATGAAGAAACCGATGAAATTTTTCTTCATGGACCCCTTGATTTAGAGCTGGAAGAAGCTGTTTTTCAATCAAAAGAGATAAAAGAAATGTTTAGTACACTAATCAAAGGTATTACAGAGAAATTACTTGGGCCAGCTGTATCAGATATGTTGAATGATCCTGTAATAATTCTGGATGAAGCAGATAAACATTTTCAACAGGTTTTGGATCAATCAGAAGAAATGATCCATGAAAGCATTGGGAAAGCTAATAATATATTAGCTAAAAAAAAGGAATTATTAGATTATAGTACTCAGCTGAATGATCAGTATGAAAAAAAAGTTACAGAATCGATAAATAATTTTGAAAAAAAAATAAAAGATATTGAAGGTAAAATCAATCCGGTTATTAATACCGCTAGTAAAATTCCTCTAATTGATACTCTGATTGACCTGAACCAGTACAAGAAAAAGGTCAAATCTTTAAAAAACAATGCTGCTAAAAAGAAGAAAAAATTTATCAATACTTACCAAAATCAGTTAAAAAAGCCGCTGATATCTCTAGTAAACCAAAAAATTCCTGATAAAATACCGGATTACACAGATTACAAACAAGAATTTTTAAGTAAAGTTGAAGATTATAAAAAGGAAATCAGTAAAAATATGAAAAAGTATTCCCTTTCCTCTTTTCTTGAATCCTATCTTCCTGATTTTTCTTTTTTAGAAAAACAAGCCCAGGTGGAAAAATTAAGCACAACTTTTTATTTAAATAAAAAAGAATCAGAAGCAAAGGAATTTCACTTTAACACTGAGTTTTTCACTTTTGATGGTGGATTTATTATAAAAGAACAATTCTTAGACCTGAATGGAAATGTCATGATACCAGCAAATTTGTTGGATATGGATATTCTTGCTAATAATAATATGGAAACAAAAATAAAAGTAACTGGTACAATACCGGAAGTTAAACTTAAAATAGTCAAAATGCCGACACTTGATATAAATCAGGATAAAGTAAAAGAGATGACACTTTCTATAATCAATAAATTTCTTGCAAAAAATTATGGTAGTCATGTGGTCATGGAAAATGTTCTGGCCAAATTTAACTTGCAAGATATCGATGTTGCAACAGTAAAAAAACAATTAGAACAACTGCAAGCGGCAAAATTGAAAAAATTAGAAAGTGCTGGTGCTGCAGATATTAAAACTATTGAAAAAGAAATAAAAAAAATCTTATCAGATTTAAAAGGCAAGGTTCCTGGTTTAAATTAACAGGCCTTTGGATTTTTAAGGATAAAACATTTATGGCCAAAGAAAATGCTGAACTCACTAAACAAGTGACATTTCTCAATCAGCTACTGAACACTTTACCAGATGCTGTGGTAGCTACTGATTTATCGGGGCTGATTGTTTACATGAATTTACTGGCAGAACAATTAACAGGATTTCCTTTTTTAGAAGCAGAAGGGAAACCTTTAGAACAGATTATGAATCTAGTCGAAAACAAGAATCGTCAGAGCTTTCAATTTGCAAATCTCAAAGAAGTGGAAAACAAGCAAAAAAAACATCCTTATCAACTTTTATCTAAAGAAGGATTAGAAATACCTGTCTCTCTCTCCTGGTCTGAAATATGTAACGATCAGCAAGGGGTTGTGGGATTTTTAATCAATCTCCATAATGATTCAGAAGATCAGTTTTTTCAGAAATACATTGATACGAGATTGGCACTTATTGAATATGCTGCTGATCATAGTCTGGATGAGTTGTTAACCAGAGCTTTAGATGATGTTGGTGATTTTGTTTCCAGCCCGATTGGTTTTTATCATCTGGTTGATGCAGAGCAAAAAAATATTACTTTACAGCAATGGTCAACATTAACTTTAAAAGAGTTTTGTCAAGCCAGTGGTAAAGGTGAGCATTATAATATTGATCAGGCAGGAGTATGGGTGGATTGTATTTATGCTCGAAAACCTGTAATTCATAATGACTATCAATCTTTAGTTCATAAAAAAGGCTTACCTGAAGGGCATGCAAAAATTGTCAGAGAATTAGTGGTGCCTGTAATGAGAGACGATAAAGTAGTTGCCATTTTAGGAGTTGGAAACAAAAATACAGAATATACACAAGAAGACATAGAAATTGTTTCTTATTTTGCTGATGTAACCTGGGAATTAGTACGAAATAAAAAAGCTGAAGAAGAGCTAAAAGAAAGTGAACAACGTTATCGGGTTTTTTTTAATAATATTAATGATGCTGTCTTTATTTCCAGTATTACTAAAGATGGCAAGCCTGGCCATTTTTTGGAAGTTAATCAAATTGCCTGTGATAAAACAGGTTGTTCCAGAGAAGAATTACTACAAATGTCAATTTTGGATTTAGATGCAGGAAATAAACAAACCACTTTGACTTCTTATATTGGACAATTAAAAACAGGTAAGCGGCTGGTTATAGATACTTTTTTAAGAACGAAAGATGGGGCAATATTTCCGGTTGAAATAGTAAGTAGTATTTTTGATTTTAAAGGACGTACTACTTTTTTAACCATTATTTATGATTTTACCGAACAAAAAATAGCTGAGCAGAAATTAAAGGAAAATCAGCAAAACTTAAGTTCTTTGATAGAAAATACCAAAAACAGAATTTGGTCAGTTGATGCGAATTACAGACTTATTGTGGCGAATTCTGTTTTTCATCAAGACTTAATATCTTTGCGGGGCTACAGTATAGCTCCTGGTGATTCTGTTTTAATTGATGATTTTTCTGAAGGGCTGAAGAAAGAATGGCAGGCTTATTATGATCGGGCTTTATTGGGAGAACGTTTTCGTGTAGAACTGAAAAGTAATCATACTGATCAAAATAAATTTGCTGAATACCATTTTAATCCGATTAAAACTGATGAAGGCCAGATTATCGGTGTCTCAGTTTTTTGCCAAGATATTACTGATAGAAAAAGAATGGATGAAGAAATTATCAAGGCAAAAGTCACTGCTGAAAAAGCCAGCCAGGCCAAAAGTGAGTTTATGGCAAATATGTCCCATGAAATCCGTACACCAATGAATGGAATTATTGGTATGGCTGAATTGCTCTTAGAGACTGAGCTTTCTGGGGAATCGAAGAAATATGCTCAGAGAATTCGAGAATCCGCTGATATTTTAATGGAAATCATTAATGAAATATTGGATTTAGCTAAAATTGAATCAGGAAAAGTTGAACTCGATCTACAACCGTTTGATCTTTTTCAATTACTCAATGGCTTGTTTTCTATTAATGAAATTAAAGCGAATAAAAAAGATATTGAATTTATTTATCCTGAAATTCCGGATATTCCAGTCAATTATTTAGGAGATTCCGGAAAAATTCGCCAAATCCTTAATAATTTGATCAGTAATGCCATAAAATTTACTCACCAAGGATTTGTCCGTATGGTATTAACAGAGATTCATAAGGATGGTGCAAAAATTGTATTAGAATTTCGGGTTGAAGATTCCGGGATTGGGATTGAACCGAACAATCTGGAGCAGATATTTGAAAAATTTACTCAAGCTGACGGAACAACAACCAGAGAATACGGCGGAACTGGTTTAGGACTAACTATCGTTAAAAATTTGACAGAATTAATGCAGGGAAAGGTAGGTGTAGAAAGCCGCCCAGGTACTGGTTCTTCATTTTGGGTACAAATTCCCCTGGTTATAGCTGAGGGTACTGTTCAATCTCGTGAAAAACAACAACAACAAGTTCAGGTAAATAAATTGGAAATATCCAAAAATAAGGGGCTAAAAACCAAGGTTTTACTCGCCGAAGACAACTTAGTTAACCAGGAACTCATGATGGCAATTCTAACAAAAATGGGGTGTTCTGTTGATGTTGTTGCTACTGGTAAAGAGGCGGTCCAGCTTTTTATGGAAAGATTTTATGATTTAATCCTAATGGATTGGCAAATGCCGGAAATGGATGGACTGAGTGCTTCTGAAAAAATTCGGCAAATGGAGAGGCCTGGTCACCGTATCCCAATTATTGCCCTGACTGCTCATGTGATGAAAGGGGATAAGGAAAAGTGCCTTAATGCTGGTATGGATGCTTTTTTGGAAAAACCTGTAAAAAAAGAACTGTTGGAAGAGCTATTCCATCAATATATCTGGTCTAAAAAAAATAAAGAGGAAAATAATCATAAAATTAATCTTGAAAATCCTGAGAGTTCTCAAGAAAGTGATTTTGTTGAACCTATTAATAATATTGAATTTAAAATGATCTCTGATGAAGAAGGCACTGGTGAGGAACGGATTGAAGAACTTGAGAGAGAGGAAATTGTTGAATCACAACAAACTGCTGATGATATGGATAATAGTCATAAACTCCATGAAATAAATGAAGATAAACCATCCATTAACAATGCAGAGGATATTGAAAATCAGGATACTATTGACCTTGATGAAAAACTCAGCGAAACTAAATTACCAAAAAGTGAAATAATATTGGACTATCATGATCTTTTAGAACAAGTAGAAGATGATGTGGATTTAGTGACAGAATTGTTAGAACAGATCTTACAAATATTACCTCCGGAGATTGAAAATTTAAAAGAATTTTTAAGAAATGATAATTATCCTGCAATTAAAGAAAAAGCTCATTTTATAAAAGGAGCACTGGCGAATATTCGGGCAAAAGCATTTGCCAGTTATTTAAAAGAAATCGAGTTACAGGTTGAACAGAATCAGTTACTAGAAATAGAGCAGGTACTCCAAACAATTGATTTGAAATGCGATCAACTCTTTCAGGAAATTAAAGCGACTCTTAAATTTTATTCCAAATAAATATATTAGTATTGACAGAAAAGGTTTTTTGGTGTATTAATTGAGTAAAATGATGTAGTCTAAAATAGACAACAAGGGATTGTTTTGGAAAAAATCGAAGATTTTTTTTTAGATCTCAGTTTTAGTCAAATTGAGGCAGCAGTTTATCTGACTTTGGTTAAATACCACTCAATGAATGGGTCCCAAATCGCTAAACTAACCAGTTTTGCCCGTTCATCTGTTTACACTGCCTTAGAAAGTCTTTATCAAAAAGGGGCAGTAATCTATTTAACTGGAGAACCAAGACTCTATCAAGCAAAACCACCGACAATACTCTTTGAAGAAGTGAAAAATAAATGTGTAAAAAGTGCAGAACATTTAAAAAAAGTATTGAGTCAATGGAGTAGTGATCAAAGACTGGAAGAATTTTGGAACATTAAGGGGATGAGTTATCTTCTTTTAAAAATAGAGGAAATGATAAAAGCAGCTAAAAAAGAAATATTAGTTAATACTAACTTTGTTATTAAATATATTCTTCCTTCCTTGAAAAATTGTGCAAAAAGAGGAGTGAGGATTATCCATTTCTCCTTTGCTGAATTAGAAACAGCCAATACGATTATTGAAGGTTATTATAATTCAAAAAAAACAGAAACTTTGTGCCGTTTTGAACGGATAATGATGGTAGTGGATCAACAATCCACAATTGTTGCCAGTCGAGATAATAGTGGTGAAATCATTGGCACTTTTACTAAAAATCCTCTTTTTGTGAATATCATTAGCGAACATATTCATCATGATATTTACTTGTATAAACTGGAAGAAAAATTTCAATGTGATTTAATAACACCGGATATTCAAATAAACAGTCTTATGGAAAAATTGGATCAACAATCTGGAGATAAAATAAAATGAACAAATCTGTCAACTTTCGTCCACTTCTATTAGGAACATTAGGAGCTTTTTTCGCTTTTTTTCTGTTTGGTAATATTGATAATTTAAAAGGGCCGACAATGGCCATGATTATTGATGATTTGCAGTTAACTTATACAGATAGCGGAATCATTTTTTTTGCGATTTATCTGGGATTTACCTTTGCAAATTTAATCGGCGGTTTTTTATGTACCCATTTTGGAAATAAAAAGGTGATTCTATCTGGGGTTCTTTTTATATTAACAGGAATTTTAACTTATTCTCAGGTATCTCAACTCATATTACTATTTCTGGGTATGCTGATTATTGGTACTGGTTTTGGACTAATCGAAGTAAGTGGTAATTCTTTAATAGTAGAATTATACCAATCAAGGAAAAAAGAGGGGAAGTATATTTTACTCCTTAACTTTTCCCATAGTTTAGGGGCAATGATTGCTCCCTATCTTACAGGCTTATGGTTAACCAATCAAGTTCATTGGCGCCAAATTTACCAGGTTATGGCAATCCCTCTTATTTTTTTATTACTAGTTTTTCTTTTTTATAGTGAAAAGAAGCTACAAAAAAAGGAACATCACCACTTAGATTTTAAGGAAACTCTTAAAATCGCCATCTCAAGCCGCATGGTTTTGTTTTACATCATGATAACAGGTTATGTGGGCCTGGAAATTGGAATAGCATCCTGGTTAGTCGAGTATTTAAATTCTATCAAGTCCTTATCGTTGATTTTAAGTTCAACTTATCTCTCAATTTTTTTTGGAGCAATTATGTTAGGAAGGTTAGCTGGTAGTTTTGTTATTGATCACTTTAATCATTTTAAAATGTTATTAATTGCTACCATCGGCTTGATACTCTTTATTATTATTGGTACCCTTGGTGAAAATCAATTAGCCATATTTTTACCTTTAACTGGTGTTTTTATGTCCATTATTTTTCCAACCATATGTACTGCTGTTTCTGCCCTTTCTGCCAAGCATGTACAAATACGACTGGGATTTTTATTAACCTTTGCTGGTGTTGGGGGAATGATTGGGCCTTATTTACTAGGAATTGCCGGGGATTTTTTAGGTTTAAGATACTCATTTATCATTGTTCTCCTGCTTTTATGTATGGCTTTATTGATTCCTTTGGTGATCATCTTAGGGGTTCCGGTGAAAGTTAGGGAAAATCAAAAGGACTTGCAAAAAAACTAAGTTATGTTGTAAACTTTTTCATCCTGCACTTCATACAGGATGAACCCTTTGATTTTCAGTCCTGTTGGTTAGTTGGTTTACCTGAAGAAAATGACGAAATAAATCTTCTTCCTGGTTGCGGTATTTGTCAATATAATTATTAGCAGCAACAATAAAAAGGAGATATTCCACCACAATCCCGATATCCACGAGTTTGTTCCGGTACATTTTAAACAGCTTAATAAACATATTTTTACGCTGGCTGTTTTTAGTGAAAATAAATGTTTTTAATATTACCAGAAAACCAACGACTTTATCGCGAAAACTGACCCCGCCCTGACGGGGCTGGGTAAAAGTCTGATTCTTAAAAAGGTTTTGAGATATTATTTCTATGTTTTCATAAGAATAAAGATTGCTTAAACTCTGAAAGTAGCGGTTATAGATCTGTTTTAGGGAAAAATTCTGATATTTCATTGTTGGAAAAATTCCATTGAGAAACTCCGGTCGTAAATTAAGCAGTCGGCCTTCTTTTTCTAAGCGGCTATGCAGTTGTGTGCCATGAAAAACAGTCAGAATATTTAGCATGACATAGGAAATATTATTTGCTCGGCAAAACTCTTCAATCTGCTCAAAGGTTTCCATTGTATCTGAATCAAACCCGACCACAAAAGCAGCTATCACATGGATACCTGCAGCATGAATTTTAGCTACGACCTCTTTGTATTTGTCGATTTGATACTGAGCTTTTTGTGCTTCAGAGAGGCTTTGCTGATTAAGGGTTTCAAATCCAATTAAAATGGAATGACAGCCGGAATCAGCCATGTTTTTTAGCAGGTCAGGATCACCAGCTACTTCCACACTAGTCAGACAAGTCCATTCTATTTTCAATGGTTTCATGCGTTCGGTAAGTTCCATGGCATATTTCCGGTTCATGGAAAAATTATCATCCACAAAAGAAATTTGCTTCAACGGTGCTGCCTTAATTTCATTAATAACATTGTTAATATCCCGATAGCGCTGCTTTCTTCCAAACATTTTGGACACACAGCAGAACTCACAGTTATTTGGACATCCTCGGGAGAATTGTACATTAATACTCATGATCTTTGATATATCAATCAGATCCCAGCGAGGAACTGGCATCTCTTTAAATTCACACAACTTTTCAGCTTGATAGATTTTTTTCAAGGAACCCTGTTCAAAATCGGCTAGTAAGTTCTGCCAGATATCTTCTGCTTCACCAACCAAAACAGAGTCGGAGTGTTCCAGTGATTCCTGGTAACTCAATGTAGTATAAGGTCCTCCCATGATAACTGGTACACCTTGCTGACGAAACTGGTCGGCTATCTCATAGGCCCGTAGAACATTGGTTGCCATGGCAGTGATACCAACAAAATCAAAATCCTGATCAAAGGGAATTTTAGTAATTTCCTCATCAACCAATTGAATATCATAGTGTCCAGGAGTCATTGCAGCCAGTGTCGGCAAAACCAGTGGAACAGTCACATTTTTCTTATTTAAAGTCAGAGCCACTTCCTTTAACATCCACATATTTTGGTAGGTATTTTGTGGGCTAATCAGTAGCATTTTATATTTTTTTTTCATCTATTACTTCCTTAAGCTATGTTTAATCCTCTGAAAAACTGGTTCAGCTTTTGCCATTCTAACCAAAAGACAGCCATCATTCTTTCCATATGACAATCAGGTAAGTCCAGTAAATCCCAGATAGACATAGGTATTCAAGTACACCTATAAATAATGATTTTAATGGTAATTATATTTTATTATATCTTAAATAGTACACATTTAGGTAAATTTTTCAAAAAAAATGCAAAGCTGTTAAATAAGTAGTAATACATCTGTACTTTTTAACGGTTTTTTTTGTACCCTTTCACAAAATAAGTATCCATTTTTCCTTTGCCTTTTATCTCAATAGAACCACGGGATTCTGTCTGGAATTTATCTTTTATTTCTTCATAAGTATATTTGCTTATCTGGATTTGCCCAGGCCTACCATGAGATTCCATTCGAGAGGCAGTATTAACCGGATCACCCCATAAGTCATAAGTAAACTTATTTTTGCCAATCACTCCGGCTACTACTGGACCTGAGCTGATACCAATTCGCAAATTAAGGTTTGTTCCAAATTTTTTATTATACAATTTGATAACCTGCATCATTTTTAAAGCACACAGGACCGCTGAATAAGCATGATCATTGCGTTTTTGAGGAACTCCGGCAGCTACCATGTAGCCATCACCAATGGTTTTGATTTTTTCTAATTTCATTTTCTCGACAATGGTGTCGAATTGATAAAAGAGACTATTCAGCATTTTTACAATAGTTTGGGCATTTTTATCAGCAGAAAATTTGGTAAATCCAACGAGATCACAAAAAATGATAGAGGCGTTTGTAAAAGAATCAGCTATCTGCCTTTCTCCACCTGATAACCGGTTCGCAATGGATTCGGGAAGAATATTCAGTAAGAGTGAGCGGGTTTGTTTGTGAGCAGAATCCAGCTGCTTATTTGCTGTTTTCAGTCCTTTTTCGGCATTATAAGCAGAAATACTATAATTATTTATCAGCAATGAAAGGATGATAATGACAATAATGCCGTTCCCAACATACATAAAATGAAGAAGTGACTGAGCAATGCTGTAAACTCCTTTTTGACAAAAAAGGTAGAGGAGAAGATAGGAGGTAGTGATGAGAATTAGCTGTAACACCCTTACTTTGTTTCCCCAGGTTGGATTAAAAAAACTTAATCCAGCAAGATACAGTAACCAGAATTGAAATCCAAATTCCCAGCCAGTAAAATATACACCTGCAACCTGATGAATAAAAAGTTCAAAAAATGCCAGAACAAATGCCAGATTGACCCTATTTAATCTGTTTAATATTAAAGCAACGATAAAGGTTGGTACACTTATTAGGAGATTAAAAAAGACCAGTTCAGTGATTCCTAAAAAAATAAAAACGATGACTGCCGATGCATGTGAAAATAATCCCAGGAAATAGGCTCTCTGGGTTACCCGGTAGAATTTTTCATTTTCTTCTGTCACTCGGTATGCTATTGGATTTCTCATATTATCCTCACTTTACTCTGCTCATTAATGATGAATATTATTTTATCTTCTATAAAAAGCTCAACTGAGAAGATAGGATCAGCCCTATTTTCTCTTTTTTAGTATACTTTAATTCTATTGATTAATCACTAGCAGAAGGTGTCAATCTATATTCAGATTATGCCAATTTATAAAGATTTGATTATAGTCAGTTAATCCTGATTAGTCAATCCTGAAAAACTCTCTCAGTTATTGAATGAAGGTAATTGAGAGATTCTCTCAGGATTGACTCATGAGAGTTGAGATCAAATTTTTTTTTAATCATTTTTAATAATTCCCCTTTTTTTCTCTTTTTATTCCGCAGGAAAACCCTTGCCAAACCTTTGATAAAATAATATATTAACTGGAATAACCTACAAATTAACCAGGAGCCAAGCATATGGAAGAAATTAAGATAAATGACACCTTTTCTACGAAAATTAATTTTAAAGACTATGAAAGTAAAGAATTAACTTTAAATGGAATGATTCAAAATTTAAGAAATTTAGCCTGGGGTGGTTTTTTGATTTTGCGAACTCCGGATTATCATATACAAACCGTTTATGACAGAAATAGCATCAATGTTGATCCTGATGAATTAAGGGTAGAATCAGCTGTAAAAATTACTGGAACGGTTAAAGCTGCTAAAATTAAAGATAAATCCATCTTTCCTCAGGATTTTGAAGTTCAGGTGACAAAAATAGAAGTTCTTTCTACACCTTCGGTAAATCCATTACCCCTGGATACAACAAAAAAAGAACTCAATGCCGGACTGGATACGAAATTTGATCTCCGTCCTTTAACATTGCGACACCCTAAACAGCAAGCTGTTTTTAAAATTGCAGCTGTGATCTACAATGAATTTGGTAATTTTCTGGCAGAGAATGGTTTTACCCGTATTTGTTCCCCTAAAATGGTTTCTTCTGGTGCAGAAGGGGGAGCGAATATTTTTGATTTAGAATATTTTGGCAGAAAAGCTTATCTAGCTCAATCCCCACAGTTTTATAAGCAAATGATGGTAGGAGCTTTTGGCCGAGTTTATGAAACAGCTCCAGTATTTCGAGCTGAAAAGCATGATACTTCGCGACACTTAAATGAATATGTTTCCCTGGATTTTGAAATGATGCTGGAGAATGGTTTTATCGATATTATTCAGGTAGAGTCAGGAATGCTGCGCCATGTACTTGCAAAATTAGCAGAAAAATGCAGTAAGGAGATTGCTTTACTGGATATTGAGTTACCAGTTTTAAACAAAATAGTCATGATTCCTTTTCAGGAAGTTCATGAAATCATTTTTGAGAAATATAAAAAAGATTTCCGGGGAGAAAAAGATTTAGCTCCTGAAGAAGAAAACCTTATTGGTCAGTATGCTAAGGAAAAATACAATACCGATTTTGTTTTTGTTACCCATTATCCATCTGCTAAACGGCCATTTTATACGATGGACGATCCCAATCATCCAGATCAAACCTTGTCCTTTGACTTAATTTTTCGAGGTGTTGAGATTACTACTGGTGGTCAACGTTTACATAAATATGAAGATTATCTATCAAAAATGGAGAAAATGAACTTAAATCCTCAAGATTTTAAAGGCTACTTACAGGCATTTCAATTTGGTATGCCTGCTCATGGAGGCTTAGGTTTTGGGTTAGAACGTTTTACTGCTCTGATCTGTGGACTAGCCAATGTCAAAGAAGCCAGCCTCTTTCCAAGAGATATTAACCGCTTAGATCCTTAATCAAAAGCTGTTTTTGGTAACGCTGTTTTAGATATAATATAAGAAAGATCACGGATGACCATCCCTGATCTCTTCGCTACTAAAATTTTAATTCAAAACTATCAATACCTTGTTTTAAACCAGGAGAATTGTTATCAATCCCTTTTTAGAAGAAGAAATTTCAACAAAGATTCGCAGTTTTATTGAAGAGTATGAAGGGGGAGAGATATTTTTTGGCTGTAACCTGGATGAAGAGGGCAATCTCAGTGAGGTAGAACCGGTTTGTTATGGAAATGAAGAAGCAGTATTAGCTCCTTATGAAATAGTGGAGAAATATAATGCTATTTTACATAATCATCCATCTGGAAATATTAAACCATCCGCTGCTGATTTAAATTATGCCTCATTATTACAAAACCAGGGAATTGGATTTCTCATTACTGACAATGAAGCCAGCCGATTAAATATTGTTACTCCTCCGATAAAATTAAAAAAAACTCAAAAAATTACTACCGATCTGATTGCTGATGTTTTTGAACAAGGAGGAGCCATTGCCGGTCATAAAGAAGATTATGAGTTTCGAGCTGGCCAGCTGGAAATGGCTCAGGAAATATCACAAGCCTTTAATGACAACAAGCTTGCAGTAATTGAAGCTGGAACTGGAATTGGTAAATCACTGGCCTATCTTGTCCCGGCTTTTCTCTGGGCAGAAAAAAATGGTCAACGTATTGCGATTTCTACTAATACTATTAATTTACAATCTCAACTCATGGATAAAGATATTCCCTTTGTTCAGAGAATTCTCAATTCAGATTTACAGGCTGTCTTAATCAAAGGGAGACGAAATTACCTTTGTCAGTTAAAACTCTACAATTGTCAAAGTCAATTAGAATATGATCAGGATGATGAAGAATTTAACCAGATTTTAAGTTGGGCAGCTTCGACCGCCAGTGGTGTGATTGAAGATTTAACCTTTGTCCCCGGCAGTGCTAATTGGGAAAGGGTAGCCAGTGATGCAGATTTTTGTCCAGCGAGTCAGTGTTCCTTTTTTAAATCCTGTTTTCTTCAACAGGCCAGACGGAGAGCCACAGAAGCACATATTCTGGTGGTGAATCATCATATCCTTTTTGCTGATTTACAAATCCGCAGCACTGGCAGAGGGAAACAAGAAAACATTTTAATGCCCCATTATGAAAAAATCATCTTTGATGAGGCTCATAACCTAGAAAAATCTGCCAGTTCTTTTTTTACCCATAGTTTCTCCAAAGCAAATTTCTATAAATTTTTGCAGCTTTTTCGGGGAAAAAAAAATAATGGTTTTTTAAAATTGTTATCCAATAAATTAAAAGCTGAAAGTTCAGACTATCTCATCAATCTTTCCCAGATGATTGTTGATGATGTATTGGGGGCTCTAAACTTATTGTACAGTGTGTCTTTTGAACATTTTGAACAAATGAGCACTTACATTAGCCGGATTGTAGAAGCAAAAGATCTCTATTCAGATAAAATCAATATCCAACAGCGGATTAAAGAGCCAGAATGGAATAGTGACGAGTTTCAGCAGATGGTAATTGAACCTTTAAAAAGCATTGCAGACCGATTGAGCCAATTTACCAATGAGTTTAAGAGATTGAAAGATGAGTTTAATGATTTACCAGAAAACGTAAGAAAAAAATATGACTTAGATCTCCGTTTAATTAATGCCTACCAGTTAAAACTGGATAGTTATTGTCAATCTGTTCTGGATATTTTAAAGTATGATCCAGTAGATCGGGTTAATTGGATTGAGATTTTTGGTGAGCAGGATAATTTTTTATTTAACATCATTTCTGCTCCCCTTTATATCAATCA
>JAKSBL010000225.1 GCA_022361115.1 Spirochaetota bacterium
ATTTTAAAAAAAATTATTACAGATGGTCAAATTAACTGATATAATTTATTCTTCGAGAACTCTGTCTGCATCACCATTAGGATTATTGAGATACTGGTTGAGTTCCAGGTTTTTTTCTAGTTTGGTTAACTCTGATGAGAGATCTTTGATATCTGCTTTTTTAAATTTATCAGTGTATTTAGTTGTTTCCTGTTGAATTTGATTAAAAAGAGTATGAATTCGTTGTTGAAAATCCTTTGCTTCATCATTATCTAATTGTTTGAGATTGATATACTTCTCAATAATTTCATTTGCTTGTTTTACATAGTCCATAAGTGCTCGATACTCTAATTGCAGTTCTGCTTGTTCAGATTGAGCAGCTTTAGTTTGAATGGAAATTACCTGGCGTAAATTGTCAGTAATAACTTCGCCCTGCCGGCGGATAGTATCATCCTGAATGCGAAACAGAAAACTGCGGAGGCGGCTGATGATTTGCTGGTCTTCCATGTTTTGCATCCCTTGATTCACTTTAGGAGATTTACTAATTCCCATTATTCCTAATACAATCAGTGCTATAATGCCAATTACAACAATCATTAAACTGGTAAAAAATGGGATCTTTATCATAGGGGCAATAATTAAATAAATAATGAGACCCAATAAAAGGGGGATTGTTTTTTTCATACCATATCCTTGTTTTAAAAAAGAGAATTTACCCTTGATGAGAAAAATAATAAATAAGATAACTAATCAATCCAATTACAGCAGCGCTGGTTAAGATTGCTGTCAGTATTTTGAAAATACTGATTGGTGAGTATCCGGAAACTTTACCTGTCTGGCCGTTAACTAAAAAGTTATACAATTTATTTTTATATTTATAAGATGAGATCCAGATTGGTAAAAGGATGTGTTTAAACTTTACATCTTGATAATTGGTGGTAAAATGGATGTTTCTTACTTCATCTGCATGAATACTGTTGTGAATTCCATTATAGATAGCACTCTTCATTATCTCTTTAGCTTTATCCCACCCTTTTTTCAGATGTACACTATATCGTTCTGCTTGAAAACCAGATAAAAATTGTGGCTGGTAAGCAGTCAGTGATTCTAATTGAAAGGGTTCCAATCTCTTTATGAGTTTTTCATCGACATTTTTGGATGCATTGACTAAAACATCATCAAAGAAATGGTGATAAAAACCACTGATGCTTCTCCAGCGTGTTTTTCTTACCTCTTTTGTCACTTCTCTGGTATTCCCATCTTCATCCTTTTCTGTCACTGTTTCAGTTTCATAATAATAGGTTCCTGCTTCAGCAGTATATGCAGAATGGGTATCTGAATCATAGGTCCAGCAAGGGATATAAACACCATTAATTGAACTGGATTGATAACTTTTTTTTAGAGCATTAGGTGCAAAGAAACGTTTCTTAATCCAGGTCTGAAAAGCTGACTGAGCATTTTTTTTAGTTATTTGAAAGGGAATCAGAGTTTCCGGTACAATGGTTTTAGAATCAGACTCATTTTGATTAATGATATGGGAAGAACCGCAAAAGGCACAAAAATCTGCTGTCTTTGTCGGCGCTAAAATAGTTTCTGCACCACAACCTTCACATTTAATGACTCTTTTTTGCTCTCCCCAATTATAATTAGCTTTCTCTTCAGCTGTCTTCATGTCGTACTCTTTAATTGTCTGTTGATCATTGGCTATATCCAGAGCATGTTGACAATAAGGACAAACTAATTTCTGGGTTTTAGGATCAAACTGCATATTTCCTGCACAATTTGGGCAGGGAAATTGATTGGTTTTTGTTTCACTAGTTAGATCACTCATAAAAAGTTTACCCTATTGAGGAGGAATAGGTGGAGGTGCAGAGCCAAAGAGTCCCTTTACTTCATTAACATTTTGAGCCTGATCCCAATTTGCCATGCCTTCACGCCTGACTAAAGTTTCTTTAGTGAGTTGACCATTTCCGGCCATTTGTTTCAGTGTATTTAAATCATAGGGGCCTGCTTGCTGGCCATTGACTACGACATGGAACTGGAGTTGAGGCGGAACAGGAGGTGGCGTCGGTCCACTTTGTTGTTGTTGGGTAAACATATTTCCCATGGCATTGCCAACTGCCATGCCAACTCCCATATCAGCCATATTGCTGCCCCCTTCTTTTTTTGCAAAATCATCAATTGAGTCTGCCATTTGAAATTTTGCATATTGATCTACATTTCCGACTACTCCCATTGAGGTTCGTTTATCCATCATTTTTTCTACTTCAGGTGGCAATGAGAGGTTTTCAATATAGAAAGTAACAATTTCAAAGCCAAAATCAGCAAATCGATCTTTCATTTTTTTGAGAGCCATTTCTGAAAGTTCATCATAATTGGAAGCAAGATCTAAAGCTGGAATTTTTGATTCTGCAATTAGATCAGTTAAACCAGAAATAATCATTCTTTTTAACTGACCAGCAACTTCTGAGGTGGTAAAATACTGGTTTGTGCCAAATACTTCCCGTAAAAATTTTACCGGATCACTCACCTTGTAGGAATAATTCCCAAATCCTCTTAAACGGATCATACCAAAATCTTTATCCCGCATCATAATGGGATTAGAAGTTCCCCACTTTTGATCAGTAAATTGTTTTGTATTAATGAAATATACTTCAGCTTTAAATGGAGAATTAAATCCGGTTTTCCAGGACATGAGTTTGGTTAAGATTGGCATATTTTGTGTAACCAATTCATACCGTCCTGGAGCATATACATCAGCAATATTGCCTTCATTCACAAAAATTGCCACCTGGGATTCTCGAACTGTTAGCTGTGCTCCCATTTTGATCTCTTTATCACTATCAGGAAATCTCCAAACCATAATATCTGTGGTTGGGTCAGTCCATTCGATCACTTCAATAAATTGACCTTTTATAAAATTGATTAAACCCATAGTTAGCCTCCTGGAGTTTTATGTGCATTTTTTAATTAAAGAAAAGATAATCAATTGTTCCTATAATGACAATATTTATTCTATCGTATTCAGAGAAAAAAAGCAAAAAAATGTATAATTTTCCTGAAAAAAATTATAATAATAAGAAATGTCAATATTGTTCATTATAGTCAAGGAACAAACATGGACCAGCAACGTATCAGCAATCAATCTTCTCCTTTAAAAAATATAAAAAAAACCTTTTGCTTTTTTTGTTTATCAGCTATAGAAAGAATATGAAAAAAGAACTATTAGCCATCAATCAATCCAAAGATACTCTTATCGGATCTTTAAAGAAACATCAAGTCATTATTGTGG
>JAKSBL010000731.1 GCA_022361115.1 Spirochaetota bacterium
AATCCACCGGATCCCATAATTGCACCGGCATCGTGGAGTGATTCGTAATCGACAGCTGTCTGAGAAAATTCTGCTGGAACGCACCCTCCACTCGGGCCGCCAACCTGAACTGCCTGAGGTTCATCTGCTCCAACCATACTGAGGATATCATTAACATTAAATCCCCATTCCACTTCATAGATACCAGGATATTTACAATCACCTGAAATACTCAATAGTTTTGTTCCTGATGATTCTGAAGTTCCCAGTTTTTTAAACCACTCAGGACCATTGTTCAGAACTTTGACAACAGAACAAAGTGTTTCTACGTTATTGACCACAGTTGGTTTACCTAAATAACCTTTTTCTACTGGAAAAGGAGGACGGTCACGAGGTTCTCCCCGTTTTCCTTCAGCTGATTCAATCAGGGCTGATTCTTCACCACAAACATAAGCACCCGCACCAAACTGGATACGAATGTCAAAATTAAAACCTTTTTTTCCAGCTATATCTTTGCCTAAAAATTTGTTCTTACGCATTTCTGTTAAAACTTGCTCAAGATAGGGTTTCATGTAGATATATTCATAACGAAGATATAAAATACCTTCTTTAGCTGCAATCGCATAACCAGCAATAACCATACCTTCAAAAACCAATCTTGGGTATTCAGTCAGGATTACCCGGTCTTTAAAAGTTCCAGGCTCTCCTTCGTCAGCATTACAAAAAATGTAGCGAGTGTCACCAGCAGCTTTTTTACAGAATTCCCATTTCATACCTGTAGGAAATCCAGCTCCTCCACGCCCTCTAATTCCTGCTTTTTTTACTTGCTCAATGACTTGCTCTTCATTTAATGATGATAATTTTTTAATTGCCTCTCCTGGAGTATAATCAGAAAAAATAACAGGCCCTTTTTTTCTGATGTTATTAAAAACCGTTGTCTTTAAATACTCACTGTTATTTTTACCATCACCATAACTGGAGACAATCATATCCGTTACTTTTTTACCTGCGCGCATATCCCGTAAAATCTCTTTTACACGGAAAGTGGTTAGCCGGGTAAAAACTACCCCATTAATTAAAGCAGCTGGTTCTTGATCAGACATCCCGATACAGGAAGTATAGAAAAGACCAACCAACCCATCATGGGATACTTCGCCAAAACGGCATCCTGCTTCGTCTTCAAATGCCTTGGCAACTTCTTTTACTCCCATCATATTGGCCACAACACTGTTGTTTAAATAAACCGTGTATTTTCCTCTTGGAACTTGAGTAAAGAAGTGATAAAAGGAAAGGGTTTGCAAAATATCCGCATTTGAGATATTGGTTGCTGTGGCAATCTTGTTAATGGCTTCATCCTCAATATACCCTTTTTCTGATTGTACATCGATGAGAATGTCCATTAAACGGGAAGCATCATTTTGGTATAAAGCTAGTACCTTATCAACATAATCTCCCATAAAAACATCCTTTATATTTAAAATTATGGTTACCAGGAGACAGAGTCCTCAATTGTTGAGGATTGTAAAATACATCCATTGTGAAAAAAATAACAATGAATAAGTCTATTTCTTCCGTATTGTTTTTTTTATTTAAGAAAAAATTAAGAGAAAGAAACATTTTATCTTATCTATTACTATTAATAGTATAAACTAATTGATAAAGGTTTGTCAAAATTTATTCTTGAAAACTGAAAGATTTATTTTTTTTTAATACTTTTATGACAGAATAAACCCTTCCGGTATTTAGTAAAGTTAATCAAGCAATTTTTTAAGAGGATATAAAAAATATTTCTAATTTGTAATATTTGAAGAAACCTTTCATGAAAAAACACAGGAATTAATAACTGATCAATTAAAGTTTGTTTGATTCGAATGACTTTTTTCCTAATGCTTTTAAGATCTTTTCTTTGGTCTGGTTGATGATCTGCTGATAATTACAGTTTTCTGGCAATACAGGTTTTAAAAATTCAATATTAACTTTGCTCGGTTTAGGAATCATCTTTCCAATGGAAAGAGACCGATAAGTTCCATCAATAGCAACCGGAATAACTGGAATATTCAATTCTTTACTTAAAATAGCAAAAGTTTTCTTAAAGTCATGAATCTGACCATCCCGAGATCGAGCCCCTTCAGGAAAAATAACTACATTTTTACCTTTTTCTAATAATAAAGCAAGTTTTTGAATATTGTCTTTCAGGTTTTTATTTATATTCATCAATATAACATTGGAATTGGCTGCAATTTTTCTTTTGATTTTAGATTTAAAATTTCGATCTTTGGCAAAAAAATAGGTATTTTTCCTCACCTTTTTCTTTAAAATACTGGTTAATAACACTCCATCCAATGCACTCTGATGATTAGGAGCAAAAATTACCGGCTTATTTTGTGGTATATTTTCTACTCCCCTGGCTTTTAGTCTAAAATAGACTTTAGAAATTGGTCTCACCATATTCATGGAAAAATTGGTTAAAAAATGAAATTTTGGCAATTTAAATTCCATTTTCTTCTTTAATATTTCCTTCCAGTTAATCGTTTCATTGACTATTTGGTGTTTAATTTTGTTAAGATGCTGAGCTAATTCATTAATCTTTGGATATTTTGAAAAAATTTCCTCTTTAACCATTACTCCAAAGGTATGTTCAATTTTTTCCAATAATTCCAGCTTGTCCAGAGAATCCAATCCCAGGTCAAATTCAATGTGATCTGTGGGCAGGATATTTTTATTGGCAATTTCTTTAATGAATTCTTTTAATATTTGATATTCTTCTATGTCTGGTTCAATAATATCAGAGGATTTTATGTTTTTTGCTTCCAGAATATCATGTAATTCAAACCGTTTTAGCTTACCGATCCGGGTTTTTGGCAGTTCTTCTGTTATCACTTCAAAATTCAGAATCTTTTTATATTGAGAAACTTTCTGATTATACCGGTCTAATACTTCCCACTTAAGAGTTTCCTTTATATTGACAATATTATTATCTTTCACCTGATGAAGATCCGGAAAGATCACAGCAAAAAGGACACCTTTATGCTCAATGACTCCCACTTCTTTGATGAGACTATATCCGTTCATCAACTTTTGTTCTATCTCCACTGGATCAATATTCTTACCATTTGTCAGGACAATAATATCTTTGATCCGACCGGTTATTGTGATTTTACCCTTTTCATCAATAGCAGCCTTATCTCCAGTATGAAACCAGCCATCTTTTAAAACTTTGGCGGTTTCTTCTGGCTTTTTATAATACCCTTTCATTACATTCGGGCCTTTAACCAGTAATTCTTCATTAGATATTTTTACTTCTACACCAGCTATTGGCCTGCCAACTGGCCCAAAGGAATAATCGTCAATTCGATTAAAACATACCATTGGAGATGTTTCAGTTAGCCCATAACCTTCCAATATCTTCAAACCTACAGCATGAAGATCCCGGGAAATCGAAGGGGGCATTTTTGCTCCACCAACACTACAGAACTTGATTTTTCCTCCAAAAGCTGCCCGCACTTTTTTAAAAATTTTACAGGACAATTGATAATTATTAATAGCTCTGGAAATCTTGAAAAGTATTTTCGCTACTTTATTACTATTGATCTTATCCATCAACCCTTTATGAATCATCTCGAATAGACGGGGAACCCCAATGATTATAGAAACACCATAATTGTTTAAGGTTTTAAATATTTCTTCAGAAGTAATCTGATCAATAAAACAAGTGGTTGCCCCAACATTTAAAGGCATTAAAATGTTACCTTGAAGAGGCAATATATGATGAAGTGGTAAAATACTAATGCAGGTATCTTCTTTTAAATAATAGTTGCTAGGTTGATTATTCTCATGAGCAATACAATTAATATTTGATAATAAATTTCCATAGGAAAGCATCACCCCCTTTGGATTACCAGTTGTTCCAGAGGTATAGATCATTACAGCTGTTTCATCTTGATCAATCACTTCAATAGTATTAATATGAGGAATTGTGGTTTCTTCAGGTAGGGAAAGCCCATCAAAACTGATGATATTTGGTTGATGGCTGGTAGATTCTAAAGCTATTAAAACTTTTTCTTTACTCTCTGCAGAACAAAAAACCATAGCAGGTGTACAGTCGTCAATCATATAGCTCATTTCATCAGAACTAGCCAGATAATCAAAAGGGACAGCCACTCCTTGATTCACCCAGGTAGAATAAAAAGCATAAATCCATTCAGGTCTAGCTTCAGAAATGATCGCTACCCGGCCTTGTTTAGAGATTGGAAATTGATCAGCATAAAGTGCAACTTGGTTCAGAACATCGCGATAGCTGATTTTCCTACTTTGATAAATTAATGCGGTTTTTTGGTGATCTTTCAAAAACATAAGCCATCCTGATTTACAAGTTTAAATTCTTGTATAAAAATTGAATTTTTTTTCAGCATTTTTAGAAAAGGAAATGAGTGGCCAATATAGCTTGAAGGTAGATCTAATTTAATTCTGATATTTTTAGTAGAACTGAGAAATAATGAAGTATTCTGATAATTTTTAATAAATATTCCTCGTATAGTAATGAAAAAAACTAAAAAGATTGATCCAATAATAATTTACAAGATTTTATTAAATATATCAAAAATTTACAAAAAGGTCAATCGGATTCATCTCAGGATACACTTCCCAGGTGTGATTAAACTAACCTAATAAAACCAATGGCAAGTTTTGATTAATTTTGTGTGCCTGGCACTTTTTCCAGCTCAAATTTGTGCCTGGCACCAAACATTAGGTTATAAAAAAAATTAAAAATATTTTCCCTCCTTTGTCAGTCATTTTAAACAAAAAAATCATTAATACTAATGAGAGATAAAAAATAAACAAAGGAGCACAAAATGGGACGCCCATTACGAGTTATTCTGGAAAACACTACCTATCACATTTTTGCACGATTCATTAACTATGAGAAGTTCTTAGGAGGAAAAACCTACAAGGAAATTATGTATCAAATCATTCAATATACCAAGAAAAAGCATAATTTTCAGCTCAA
>JAKSBL010000663.1 GCA_022361115.1 Spirochaetota bacterium
GTATTTTATAAAATCAATGCAATTTAAAATAATACTGGCAAAAAAACAGATAAAAAAAATGAATATTGTTATTTTAATCACTAATGGCTCATTAAAAGAAATACCGGTTATTTCCAATAAAAGAAAATGAATATATGAAATGGAAGAGTCAGTATATCCCAATCTAGCTCTTGCCTGCCAATGCCATTCTGTGCAAAAACAAAAGCCCCAACCATAACAAATTCCCAAACCATACCAGGATAAAAAAGTTGCTGTCTGAGTCATTAGATTTGCTTTTCGAGTTTTTTTGAATATCCAGCCAAAAATATTGAAAACAATCAGGAGAGAATGAAATATTAAAAAAAAATAGTTAATAAAATGATCAATACAAGGATTAGTCCAGGATCTCATCATAAGTAATCATATGACCAGGATGGGTTAAAAGATAATAGATTCGATCATCCATTTCTTCTCTTTGTTCATTCGTTAAACTGAATTTGTTGGCTAATTGAAAAAAATGATCCATTATTTCAGCTTCGTTATTTAAATAAAAATTATAACCAATATAAAACATGATTTCATTCATTATATCATTGTCAGAATAGTACTCATAAACATTTTTATTGGTAATGTAATTGATAAAATCAATAGGACCTGCATATTGAAAGTCAAAATAGAACTGTTTTACATAATCATTATTAAAAGTCATCCAGGTAATGGCAGCATTAGCCAGATAAAAAAGAGATTCATCTTTACGTTTTAATAAAGCAGAGCGGAAACCAATTTTATAAAGAGCTTTCAGGTATTTTATCCCTTCATTTCGATAAATACGAAAAACATGGGAGAGTGTCTGATCCTTGCGAATATTGTAACGCATGCGGTTCCAGTATTCTATATTTTTTTGTGCAAAGTATCCTTCAACAATTTCTCGATAAACCAGGTCTTCCAGCTCATATTGATGATTGCGGTGATAAACATCCGCTAGTTTATATTTTAACTCTAAAATTTTATCTGGATATTCTAAAAAGGCTTTTTGTTTTAAAGCTAATTGATACTCTTTTTCTGCTTCACTTAAAAAATCGGTTAACACATAAAGATCTCCCAGCAATTCATGATATGCCGGATAATCATCATTGATTTTGAGTTCTTCTTCTTTATGATCAACTATTTTGAGAATTTCATAACTTGTCTTATCTTGATGCTCTTCTCTCAGTTCCTCAAAATACTTAGCCAATTTTTCATTAATATAACTTTTCCGTGCTTTTTTTGCATGAATAATTGCCTGAGCATAATCCCCTTTTTCTTTCAGGTTTTCAGCAGTTCTTAAATAAACCCAGCTAGGCTGATGCTCTTTCTTAAAATAATTAATATCAAATCCTGAGAGCTGCAAAAGAAAAGAAGTTAAGGTCAATAAGATGAAATTAATCTTTTTCATAAAATTTTTCCATTATTATTAGTAATTCGTCTAAAATGGCTTCATTCTTAATCATTTTTAGCTTTTTTCCCTGATAAAATAGCATAGATTTGTTTTTTCCACAGGCAATCCCAAAATCACAATCTTTTGCCTCACCTGGACCATTAACGACACACCCCATAACAGCAATTTTTAATTGTTTATTAAACTTTTTTCCCTGAATTTTCATTTTAATTTGTTGAACAATATCAGAAATGTTAACCTCAGTCCGACCACAAGTTGGACAACTTACCACTTCAATTTCTGGTACTCTTTTGCCAACCGCCTCTAATATTCTCTGACCAACTTTAATCTCTTCTTCTTCAGGAGCTGTTAAACTCACTCGAATAGTATTGCCAATACCTGATAATAACAAAGGAGTTAAGCCGCAGCAATTCTTAATGGTTCCATCCAATAAGTCACCCGCTTCGGTAATTCCAATATGAAGGGGATAATGAAACTTTTGATCGGCTTTTCGATTAACTTCAATAGTTTCTAAAACATGTGAGGATTTAAAAGAGAGAACAATGTTATGATAGTCAGCTTCTTCAAAATAATTGATTTCTTCTTCAGCTGCTTTTAACATCATCTCTACTGTTGAAAGCCCTTTGTTCATCAAATGGTCAGGTAATGATCCTCCATTAATACCAATACGTACCGGAATTTGATACTCTTTTAAACAAGCAATCACTTTTTTAACCCGATCAGCTGATCCAATATTACCAGGATTAATGCGAACCTTATGAACTCCAGCTTCAATAGCTTGAATAGCTAAACGGTAATCAAAATGAATATCTGCAACAATGGGTATACTGGTTTGCCGAATTACTTCTTTTAAAGCAACAGCACTCGCTTGATCTGGTACAGAAATTCGGATGATGTCGCAGCCTAGTTTCTGCAGGCGGTTAATTTTGGAAACCGTCAAATCAATATCAGTAACCGGATTTTTTATCATGGTCTGAATGGGAATGTATTCCCCACCAATAATGACATCTTTAACTTTTACTTCTTTCATAAGATACCTATCCAATTCTTTTATAGGAACAACAAAGGATTGCTTTGGAAACAGGGAAAACCAAATATACTAATCATGTTAAGAAAAGATCACGATAAGTCACGGAGATCACAATTTTTTTTTCGATAAATCCATATCTGTGTCATTCGGGTTTATTGGTGCTACCCCTGATCTCTTGCTATTTTTTCTTCTTTGAAGTATGTATACTGGTAGACTTCAATTTTAAATAAGCATTTTTAGCAGAACTTTTCTCAGCTTCTTTTTTGGAACGCCCTTCTCCTTTACCTAGTATTTTTTCTCCCAGGAGAACTTCCATATAAAAAATTTTATTATGTTCCGGCCCTCTTTCTTCAATCAAACGGTAGGTTGGACAATCTTTGTATTGTTTTTGTATATATTCCTGTAAAAGGGTTTTGTAATCTTTGCCTTGCTGATTATCAACAACTTTTTTGATTTCATCTCTAAAAAGTTTAATGACAAAATCTCTTACTTTTGCTAACCCAGTATCTAAATAATAAGCACCCAAAAGCGCCTCAAAAGTATCTGCGATAATGGCTTTTTTATTACGGCCACCAGTCAGTTCTTCACCCTTGCCAACCAATAAATATTGGTTAAGTTCAATATATTTACCAATCTGAGATAAGGATTCTTCACTAACGATAAAGGATTTAATCCTAGCCAGGTCTCCCTCCGAATAATCAGTGAGATTTTTATATAAATATTCGGTAATGATTAAACCCAGTACAGAATCTCCTAAAAACTCCAGTTTTTCATTATTATCTCCTGAAGTTTTCCGTTCATTGATAAAAGATTTGTGAGATAATGCCAAATTAAGCAATTCATAATTGGCAAAACGAATTTTATTTTTCTTTAAGAATTCCTTTAATTCTTTTTTTCTTTGTTGAGTCAATGGTCATTCCTTATTATTGATTATTGTTTAAAAATAAGTGTAATAAAAATGTAGTAACTTCCATAGCTTAAGATCAAATCAGCAATATTTATCCAGTAGAATAATATCTTTAGCAGATTAAAAACATTACTGAGTTTTTTTATCAAAGTAATGCGATACAAATAATAACATAACTTTTACTAGATGTGAAAACATTATTTAAAGAAGATTTTTTTAGGTAAATTTTCTGGAACTATTTTTTAATCATCATCCTCAAAAAAACGGATAGAGAGGATATTTCCAGTAAACTCTACCTTGATGATTAAATAAAAAATGAAATGAAAATGCATCAGATATGAATCAGAGTCATATTGCTCTACAACAATATGGAACAAATACCGTTTTTCTCAATTATTTAACAAGGTTCCAATACCTAACACATATTTTTCCAGAACACAAACACTATTTGCATGCTGGTTAAATCCATGTTTCTATTGCACTTGATTTCGTTTTGTCATAAAACTGACAAAATCGGCATTTACTTATTCAGCAATTAACCTTTCTTCAAAACTTAATTTTATCATTTCATAAATTGCAAGAAAGGGAGTAATAGGAATGTTATTACTCCCTTTCCAGTTTTTTTACTTATTATGCTCTTCAATGTATTTTACTGCATCGCCAACTGTTGAAATTTTTTCAGCATCTTCATCTGGGATCTGGATATTAAATGCTTCTTCCAACTGCATAATTAATTCAACAGTATCTAATGAATCAGCACCTAAATCTTCAATAAAAGATGAGCCTTCTGTAATTTTACTTTCGTCAACAGATAATCTTTCTGCAATAATGGACTTAATTTGCTCAAATGTATCAGACATTGAACTCCCCCTTGCTTTAAAAATCTTAGTTATCATAAAGAAACTAAATGGTTTTGTCAACCTTTTTTAATTTTAAATAATAATTATTTAGTCTATTTCGGAAGAAAATCAGCAAAATAGTGCTATTTTTCTTTATTCCAGATTAAAAACTACATTTTTTTTGTTAATCAGTAAATTGTTTACGATTTAACTGTTTATATTGATAAGCTCCCTTTCAGTTTTGTATTTTCCAAAAACCTCTTATGCGGAGGATTTATCTTTCTGAAACATGCTTTAGAGGACATATTAGCATTAAATTCTTACAATAAAGGTTGATTAATCGGCAACTTTTAGTTAAACTAGATAAGCAAAAGAAAATCATTCTTTTCTCCCAAATCTCTACTTATAAAAAATTAAATCTTTTATTAAATTAGGAAGGAGTCATAATGGCTAAAAAAAATGCTACGATTGATGGGAATCTTGCCGCATCACATATTGCTTATGCTTTTAGTGAAGTAGCAGCAATTTACCCTATTACCCCATCATCTGACATGGGACAATATGCAGACGCCTGGGCTGCTAAGGGCCAAAAAAATATTTTTGGTGAAACAGTAGATATTATTGAAATGCAATCAGAAGGAGGAGCTGCAGGAGCGATTCACGGTGTATTATCAGCTGGATCCATGGCTTCCACTTTTACTGCATCTCAGGGATTATTATTAATGATTCCCAATATGCACAAAATTGCAGGCGAAATGCTGCCAACAGTTTTCCATGTTTCAGCTCGTTCTTTAGCTTGTCAATCTCTCTCTATTTTTGGTGATCACTCTGATGTTATGTCAGTCCGAAACACAGGATTTGCTCTTATGTCTTCCTGTTCCATTCAGGAAAACTTAGATTTAGCTGTGGTTTCTCATTTGGCGACTTTAGAATCAAAAGTACCATTTTTAAACTTTTTTGATGGATTTAGAACTTCTCATGAAATTCAAAAAGTTGAGATGATCGATTATGAAGATATTAAACCAATGGTTAATATGGAATATATCGAAGATTTCCGATCAAGAGCTTTAAATCCAGAACACCCAACTGCAAAAGTTGGACAACACGGACCTGATGTTTATTTTCAGGGACGAGAAACTGTTAACAAATATTATAATGCTACTCCAGGTATTGTAAAAAAATACATGGAAGCTTTTAAAAAACAATTCGGCAGAAGCTACAATTTATTTGATTATGTTGGTGCAAAAGATGCAGAATGCGTCATTATTGCTATGGGTTCTGGTTGTGAAACTATTGAAGAAACCGTTGACTATCTCACTAAAAAAGGGGAAAAAGTTGGTTTAATCAAAGTTCGCCTTTATAGACCATTCTCTATCGAAGATTTTGTTGATAGCCTACCTTCTACAGTGAAAAAAATTGCTGTTTTAGACAGAACAAAAGAACCTGGTTCTATTGGTGAACCAATGTATCTTGATGTTGTTGCGGCTTTAACAGCTAAAGGTAAAACAGATCTTAAAGTTGTTGGTGGTCGCTATGGGCTCTCTTCGAAAGAATTTACTCCATCCATGGTAAAAGCTGTTTATGATCATTTAAATGGGGCTTGTACGCATGGATTTACAGTAGGTATTGAAGATGATATAACTAACACTTCATTAAAGGTTACTGATATTATTACTACTGAACCGGAAGATTGTACCAGATGTTTATTCTGGGGATTGGGTTCCGATGGTACTGTTGGTGCAAATAAAAACTCTATCAAAATTATTGGTGATAATACTGATATGTTTGCTCAAGGGTACTTTGTTTATGACTCTAAAAAATCTGGTGGTATTACTGTATCCCACTTAAGATTTGGTAAAGAAAAAATTAAATCTCCTTACTTGATCACTAAAGCTGATTTTGTTGCTTGTCATAATCCATCTTATATTGGCCGTTATGATATGCTTTCTTCCTTAAAAGAAGGCGGAATTTTCTTATTAAATTCTGAATTCACCAATGAAGAAGTATTTGACAACCTTTCTCGAGATATGCAAGAAGAAATCATCAATAAAAAAGTAAAATTTTATAATATTGATGCTTTAAAAATTGCTAATGAAGTGGGATTAGGAAACAGAATCAATACAGTAATGCAGGCTGCTTTTTTCCAAATTTCCGGCGTATTACCTGAAAATGAAGCCATTGATTTAATGAAAAAATACATTGAAAAAACCTATATTAAACGGGGTGAAAACATTGTTAAGATGAACTGGGAAGCTGTTGATAAAGCAAGAGGTGCCTTAAACGAAGTTAAAGTACCTGCCAGTGTATCTGAAATTAAAACTTCATTTGTTGCTAAAGACCTGATTCCTGCTGATGCTGGTGTATTTGAAAAAACCATTATCGAAAAAACCATGAAATTGCAGGGAGATAGCATACCAGTATCTGAAATGACTCTGGATGGTCAGGTACCTACAGGCACAACAAAACTGGAAAAAAGATGTATTGCTCCACAGGTTCCAAAATGGATAGCTGAAAATTGTATCCAATGTAACCAGTGTTCCTTAATTTGTCCACATGCTGCTGTTAGAGCAAAACAAATTGAACCTGCTAAATTGCAAGGTGCTCCAGCTACTTTTAATACTGTTAAATCTAAAACTAAAAATGATAAAGATTTAGATTATAGACTTCAGATTTATGTTGAAGACTGTACTGGTTGTGGTAACTGTGTGAATGTTTGTCCTGCAAAAACTAAAGCTTTAGAATTCTCTCCATTAGAAGTTGAGAAAGAAGCTGGTGAAGTAGAAAATGTAACATTCTTTGATAACTTACCAGAAAACATTTTAGATGGTACACAGATCACTCAATTTAAAGGCACTCAGTTCAAACAACCTCTTTTTGAGTTCTCCGGAGCCTGTGCAGGTTGTGGTGAAACAGCTTATATCAAATTAATCACACAACTAGTGGGTGAAAGAATGCTCATTGCTAATGCTACAGGTTGTTCTTCAATCTACGGCGGTACATTCCCAACTATTCCTTATTCTAAAAACAAAAACGGTCATGGTCCAGCTTGGGCGAATTCATTGTTTGAAGATAACGCTGAGTATGGTTTTGGTTTCCGTTTAGCAGTTGATGCAAACAGAAAACAATTAAAATCTAATGTTGAAAAAGCTATCAATCTGGGTGTTTCTGGCGACTTATCCGGGGCTTTAAAAACCAGATTAGATAACTGGGAAGCAACAGATGAAGCTGCTCAAGAACAAGTAATTAAATTACAAGATCTTTTAGCTAAAGAAGTTGGATCATTAAGCGGTGATAAAAAAGCTGTTGTAGCTAAAATTAAAGAACTAGAGAATTTCTTCATTGATAAATCAATCTGGTGTATTGGTGGAGATGGCTGGGCTTACGATATTGGTTATGGTGGTTTAGATCATGTTCTGGCTGCAAATAAAAATGTAAATGTTTTAGTAGTTGATACAGAAGTTTACTCTAATACTGGTGGACAGGCTTCAAAAGCGACTCCTACAGGTGCTATTGCTAAGTTTGCTGAAGCAGGTATGAGAATTGGTAAAAAAGACCTTGGTCTTA
>JAKSBL010000259.1 GCA_022361115.1 Spirochaetota bacterium
ATACAGGAATTAGTGGTTTAGAAGTTGTATTTACCAAATTAAATGCTGGTGGTAAATTTGATAAAAATTCCTATAAAGTATCTGGTGGTTTACATGGGGTTGGTGCCAGTGTTGTAAATGCCCTTTCTACTTATTGTGAAGCGACTGTCCATTTAGATGGTAAAATCTATTATCAAAAGTATAAAAGGGGAATTCCTCAAAACAAACTTGAGGTGATCGGTGAAACCGACCGTACGGGAACAACTATTAAATTTAAAGCTGATCCAGAAATTTTTACTGAAACAAGCCCCCATTTTGATGTATTAGCTCACCGTTTTCGAGAGCTGGCTTTTTTGAATAAGGGAATAAAAATCACCATTACTGATGAAAGGGTACAGCCAGAAAAAAAGGTATCCAAATTTCAGTATGATGGTGGACTGGTCTCCTTTGTACAATTTTTAAATAAAACAAAAAATCCTATTCATAAACCTATTTCTATTTTTAGAGAAACGAATGATGCAGTATTAGAAATTGCTTTAGAATATTCTAATTCCTTTAATGAAAATGTTTACACTTTTGTCAATAATATCAATACTCACGAAGGAGGTACACATTTAAGTGGTTTTAGAGCAGCCATTACCCGGACTCTGAATGAATTTATGAGAAAACTGAAACTGACTAAAAAAGATCTTGAACGACTAGATGGAGATGATGTTAGAGAGGGTTTAGCGGGAGTTATTTCCTTAAAAATGGCTAATCCCCAATTTGAAGGGCAAACAAAAACCAAATTGGGCAATAGTGAGATTAAGGGTTTAGTAGAAACCATAGTCAATGAAGAATTAACCAAGTTTTTTGAAGAAGAACCGGACATAGCAAAAGTGATCATTCAAAAAGCCATTATGGCAAGTGAAGCCAGAAGAGCTGCACGGCGGGCTAAAGAAGCAACTCGGCGAAAAAATGAAATGGATTCTCTAGGATTACCAGGTAAACTAGCTGATTGCTCAGAAAAAGATCCGGAAAACTGTGAAGTCTATCTGGTTGAGGGTGATTCAGCCGGAGGTTCTGCAAAACAGGGGCGTGATCGAAAATTTCAAGCTATTCTTCCCTTATGGGGAAAAATGCTCAATGTTGAGAAAACTCGAATAGATAAAGTTTTAATCAATGATAAACTCCAACCAGTTATTGCAGCTATCGGAGGCGGAATTGGCGAATCTTTTAATATCAAAAAAATCCGCTATGGAAAAATTATTATCATGGCCGATGCTGATGTGGATGGATCTCATATCCGAACATTGTTGTTAACTTTTTTCTTCCGTTATATGAAGCAATTAATAGAACATGGACATATTTATATTGCCATGCCGCCTCTATATAAAATTTCCTACAAAAAAGAAGTTTTGTATGCCTATACAGACGAAGAGAAAAGCCGTATTCTTAAGGAAAAAGGTTTTGAAGAAGATAAAATCAATATTCAGCGTTATAAAGGTTTGGGAGAAATGAATCCAGAACAACTCTGGGAAACCACCATGAATCCAGAAACCCGTAATATTATTAAGGTAAACTTAGAAGACGAATATATTGCAGATGAAATGTTCTCCACTTTAATGGGTACTGATGTAGAAGCTCGTCGGAATTTTATCGAAGAAAATGCAAATTATGTAAAAAACCTTGATATTTAAGCTTTATCTATATTAAGATATCATACAAATTAGAAGTGCTTCTCAAACATATCTCCGGGGTGAATGGATTGAATAAAAATATTACATTGTTAAGTATTATCGTTTTGCTGTTTTTTAATTGTAAAAAAGAAAATATTGAAATCAATCAGAATAGTACTATAGCAGAGAATACGATCATTCAGCAAAAAGAAAAAGATTATTCGGAACTAAATTTACCTGTTTCTTATCAGACCATGGAGATCATTTTAGGAAATGAGTTTGTTCCCATTATTGCTTCTATTGAAAATATAGATAATGATGTTAATGAAGAACTGGTTATTCTTTATCATCAGAATAATAATCCTCTTGCTCAACTTGCTTTATTTGATATTTTTCCCAATGAAATCATTAAAATTCTTTTTCAAACAGAATTAGAGATTACTTATTCGGGCAAAAATTCTGTCTCACTCCAAATCAATAATCTTTTTGAAGATAATGATACCCATATTATTATTGAAGGGAAATCTTTAGAAGAAAATTCTGCCAACGATAAAAATCATCTATATATCTACACTTTTGAACCATTTGAATTTAAATTAACTGCTCACTTTTCTGGCACCTATTCTGTTTTTATCAATTATAAAGAAGTAGAAGATCAAGAGTCAAAATATTATATGCTGGAAGATTTAGTGGTCATAGATAATGCTTTAAGTGCAACAAATACCAATATTCAAACCAAAGAGGTTTATATCTGGGACTATCAAAAGAGCACTTTTAAAAACGTTGCTACTAGTCAGATTGTGGCAACTTCTGAACGCTCTGATTTAGATCGCTCCATCTATACTTCAACTGATAAGTATTATCAATATTTAAAAGGTTTCTGGTATCCCGACAATTATGAAGAATTGGTTAGTAATAATTCCTCTGAAATTGCTAAATTTACCTCAAAGGATATCCAGTTTTTAATGATTGATGAAAATGGTCAAAAGGAAATCAGCTTAAGCTTTGGTGAATATATTGATAAATACTATATTTCAAAAATCATTCGCTTAGGCGGCCAAATACCAGGCCTTCGATTCATTTTAATGGACTATTCCTATCACAATACTAGAGATCGTAAAAGCATGGATATTTATCTGATCAATTCTAAAACCCTTCGGGTTTTAGGGCCGGGTCGTTTTGATAAAAGTTATTATAAGCGTTTATCCAAACCTTTTATTGAATTTATTCAGGAAGAAAATAATAAACAATTAAGTGAAATCATTACTAATACCCGTGATTTTTTTCAAAATCAGACTTTTTATCAAGAAAGCAATAAAGAAGTTACTATTGATTTTGCTTCTCATCAATATTTTGAAATAAAATTGAATGATAAAAAGGAAAAAGGAATTTACAGGATAAAAAAAGAAAATGATATGCTCATCATTACTTTATTATTTGAAACAGAAAATACCATTTTACCAGCCACTGATTATATTATCACTATAGATAGTTATAATCTTTTCTTTAGTCTTTCTCCTATAAAATATAATATGAATAAGATTGTCAAATTAACGGATAATCCATTGAATTTTTTATTACTAACAGATAGCTAATTGATTAGTTATAATTTATTCATCATATTGATACTCTTTGACAACTTGCTTTTTTTTAAAATTACCCTTTCCTATATCTCATATTGACAGAAATTTATTAATCAATACAATAAGTAATATGAAGAAAATTATCGTTTTTATATTATTCATAATTGTAAGTAGTTTTTTTAGACTTGGTCTATTTCCACAAAACAAACTGGTTCCGATTATTACCTGGGAATTCCCTCCTTACACTTCACAAAATCTAGAGAATTATGGTTTTGAGTCTGAAATTGTTTTAGCTGCATTTAAAGAGGTAAATATAGAGGTTAATTTTCAGTTTTTTCCCTGGAAAAGAGGAGAAAGAATGGTAGATCTTGGTGAGGCTTGGGGAACAATTCCTTATTCCATTACCAAAGAGAGAATGGAGAGGTATTACTTTACTGATCCTATTGCCACTGTCCGTGTTGTTTTCTTCTATTATGGAAATAAAATGCAAGGTACTACTTGGAATCAATACGATGATTTAAAATCTTATACTATTGGTGGAGCCCTAGGTTATTTTTATGAGCCCATCTTCAAAGAAGCCGGACTAAATGTGGACTATGCTGATGATTACAAACAAAGTTTTATCAAATTAGTTTATGATCGGGTTGATCTGGTACCAATACCGGAAATTGTTGGCTGGCAATATATTCAGGAAATGTTTCCTGAAAAAAGTCAATATTTTGGAATCCTTGAAAAACCTTTACGTGTTAATCAACATGCAATTATGATTTCCAAAAATTATCCCAATACTTTAACTATTTTAAGTAATTTTAATCAAGGTTTAAAGGAAATCAAAAAAAATGGCATCTATGCCAAAATTACAGAAAAATACTTTTTAAAATAATATCTCCTTTTTATCATAATTGCTTAAAACAAATATTTAAATCTCTCTTCTTAGATATATCTAGAGTTAAATAACATTTCTGCAAAAAAATTTCGATCTGAAGATGAGGTAAAAAAAGGGTTCAAAAAGATTTAATTTCTCCTTTATTATAAAACCCTTTTTTCCCTTGATTAATTCGAACAATTTGTAATAATGTGAAATATATTTTATTTACAAGGAGTTATTAAAAAATGGAAGAAAAGAGTAATCATAATAAAGGAGAAAATGGTAGTTATACTCCCCCTAAAGGGAGCTGTGTCGAAGATACATTAGTTTTAAGAAAAAATGAAAAAGTAGAATATAAAGCTGTGGCTGATTGGATTATTCTGCAGAAAGATGAAAAACCAGCTGCTGAAATGTTTTATGCTGCATATTTTAAGAAAAATGATCATGAAAATCGGCCTATAACATTTGTATTTAATGGGGGACCAGGTGCTGCTTCTGCATTTTTACACATGGGGGCAATGGGACCTAAAAAAGTAGGTTTTAATCCAGATGGAACTGTTCCAAAACCTCCTGTAAAAATTATTGATAACCCAGATTCTTGGTTAATTTTTACTGATCTGGTTTTTATTGACCCTATTGGCACAGGTTTTTCTCGTACAATTGATAAAGAGAAAAATAATAAGGAGAATGAAAAAAAAGAAGGGAATAATAAAAAAGAATATTATAAACTAAAAAGGGATTTAGAATCCCTTGGTGAATTTATTCAAAAATTACTCTCCCAATATCACCGCTGGGATTCTCCCTGTTTTATTGCAGGAGAAAGTTATGGCGGCTTCAGAGTTGCTAAATTAGCCCGGTTGTTGCAAGAAGGGTATGGAATTGGATTAAATGGAGCTATCATTATTTCTCCGGCCATGGAGTTTGTAACCTTAGATCCGTCAGATTATGATATACTACATTGGATTGATACTTTTCCATCAATGGCTTTAGCTGCAGCTATTCATAACAAATCTAAACTATTTAATTCTCAAGATGATCACGCAAAAATTGCTAAAGAAGCAGAAATATTTGCAACAACTGAGCTAAATCAATTATTAATCAAAGGTTTAAATACAGAAAACTCAGACAAAATTGTTCAAAAAATGGCTCTTTTTCTTGGACTAGAAGAAAACCTAATTAAAGTCAATGCCGGTAGAATATCTATTGATGTCTTCATCCGTCATTTGTTAAAATCAGAAAGAAAAGTTTGCGGTCGTTATGATGCCTCTATCACAACAATTGACCCCTTCCCTGATCGAGAGAAATATGAAGGGCCAGATCCGACTCTTTTTGGTATTGAAAGGTTGTTTATGGCTGGTATCAATACCCTATTGCGAAAAAATATCGGCTTAAAGATTGACAGAGATTACCATCTGCTGAGTATGGAAGTAAATGAAAGCTGGGAAACGGATATAAAAAAACATGCCTTAGATAGTCAGGTAGGAGCAACAGATGATTTACGTTATGCAATGTGCATTAATCCGCATATGCAGATTCTCATCAGCCATGGTTATTATGATTTAATTACTCCCTACCATAGCTCTAATCGGTTAGTTGCTAATATGAAACTAACAGAAGAACAGAAAAAGAACTTAACTGTCCAGCATTTTTCTGGCGGGCATATGTTTTATTCCTGGCTGGAAAGTAATCAATCCTTTAAAAAAGTGATAGAGGAAATTTATCATAAAGCAATTTACTAAGCTAATCTGTTAAAAAAAAGAAAGTAATCAAGATGAAACGAACTAAAATATTTAAAATTATTTTTATTTTATTCAGCCTCTTATTTCTCCAGGCTGAATTTTTTGGTCTGGAGAAATCAAAAATTTTCTCTGATAAGATCGTTGACCTATCAATTGAAAGTGGAGCTGGTATTTATTGTGGTCCCTTTGGCCAACATTTATTCAATGACGGAGCATACCTGGTGACTCCTTTATTAGATTTCACTGTATCTTTTTACATTTTGAAATATTTTGGTTTACTGTGTGAAATCAATAGTGGCTGTATTATTCATCCTTACTCAGAACCAATTGAAGGAACCATTCTCTATACTATTCTGGATCTCTTTTTTCACTATGATTTTAAACATCTATTTTTAAGGATTTTTGTTGGAGCCGGGATTCAGCACACTACAATGTTAATACAGTGGTATGCTTCTGGTGTATTCTCAACTGGTATAACTCTTGGAATTCGCTTACAAGAATGGCTTTATTTAATATCCTCTGTAAAGTACCGAATGGGTTTTTTACATTCCATCATTATTGATGAAATATATGGATTGGAAAAAAGTGATCGTCTGATGAGTATCAATCTTACTTTAGGTTTATCTTTTCGAATTAAGAATCCCTATCTAAAATCATAAAAATTTTAAAAAAAACGAAAAACAAAACCAGCACCACCATCGATGCTGGTTTTTTATACTTTAAGTAGTACTACTAATCTGCTAAACCACTGTCATAAACCGAATAATCAGATTCTAATTCATTAACTCCCATCTGATAAATAATTTTGATACAGTAATAATAGTATTGATCAGGAAAAAGATTAATATTATCAACCCCATCATCAAAATAGGTACCAATTGCAGTATCTCCAGCAAACTCTCCAACTTTGACTAAATTAGTATAATTAGCATTAGTATCTGAACGATAGACATCATAACGGATAATATTTGGATGATCATATTTGCTTAATAAAGTCACTCTAATGTAATTGAGGAAACCATCAGAAGCATTAATCATATCTCCATTTGGAGTAAATGATGACCAGGCAAAATTGGCAGTTGCCACATTACTAGGATCTCCTTCTACACCAAGTTGATGAGCTGTTAAATAGTAATAATAATCCTGATCTGGATCAATATCGGTATGAGCATAATTAGTTATTAATCCATTATTAATTTCTGTCAGGAATTGAAAATCACTATCATTAGGATTATTGATATCCTGGCTAATGGTTGTAAAATAAAGATAATACCCCTCTGCATCAGTTACGGCTGACCAGGTTAGATCAATTTGAAAATGATAAGAATTAGGTTGAGCAGATAAGGTATCAGTTGTTCCTACATCAAGGATTATTTCTGCTGAAGCAATATTACTAGGCTCCCCTTCTTCTGTAGAAAGAAAACCAAGAACATAGTAAAAATATTCGGTATTCCAATTGACCTGGTCATCTGAATAACTGGTATTGCTTGTACCATTAACAGTTGTTAATAAAGTAAACTGCTCATAGTCTGGACTAAGTGGATTCTGCGTTTCAGTTGTGCGGTATATTCTATATCCGGCAACATCCGCTAGTTCATCCCAGTTTAAATCAATTTCGGCATTGGTTTCGTCACCTACTGCTGTTAATCCTTGAGTTTGTCCAATATCAACTACCAATTCTGCATTAGCGATATTTCCCGGATCACTTTGCTGACTACCGACACTTCCGGTTAAATAATAGAAATACTCAGTATTTAGTGAAATAGAAGTGTCTTGATAGGAAGTCCCAGTTAAACCAGAAACCAATAACTCAAAATCACTGTAATTTGGATTTAAAGGATCTTGTGTTGTGGCTGTATAATAAAGGCTATAACTTTCTGCAGTTCCCATCACTTGCCAGCTCAAATCGATGGCTAAATCAGAAAGATTGGGAACGGCAGTGAGAGAAGTATCTGTTTCGAGGATAATGAGTTCCTCTATCTCAATACTATATTTGCCAATATTGTGAGCTTGATATAAATCATTAACCTGAACATAGTAATTCCCATCAGCAGAACAGGTAAACACGATTGCTTCTTTTTCATTTTGATTAAAATCCCTTAATTGATTATACCCCCACCAATCATAATCAGCTGTATAGTTTTTTGTATTCTTTTGTTCTATCATGGTTTCTTTATCACTATCGTACAATGTCACTTCCGGTTCAAAGCCTTTGATATTAGATAAATGAATCCAGTAAGTTTTTCCATTTTCTGCGGTAAACCGAAGATAATCAACATCTGCTGATTCATGCAAAGTATGGTTTTGCAATCCAGTACTTCCAACATGATAGTGGGTAGCTTGACTGATCGAATTATCCACTTCATATTGATCTTCATTAGTCTCAGTTGCATCATCATCATCTGAATAATAAGTAGTATTTAAGTCTTCTAAACTACCTGGAGGTGGAAAAAAACAACTACTCAGCATCATGATGATCATTAAGAGAATTAATAATGGGATTTTGTTCATTATTACATTATTTAACATATTTCTCTCCTTTTTTACTTAACCCACTTTTCTCTTTCCTAATCTAAAAAGGTTAATGGTAATGAAAGTATAGCAATATTGTATAAAAAATATTAGCAAGTGTTATTCCATTATTAACTGCAAAAAAGAAGAATTTTAGTTACAGAATTCTGATATTGAAGCCACCAATGTAGGAATATATACCGACAGAATAAGAAAAAAGAATACTAAAAAAAACAGGATTTCATATATAAGAAAAGTCAGACAGTTAACCAGAAACGTTTATTGTTTTCTGTTACTGTTAAAGGATGCTCAAAAAAATCTGTTAATAAAGATTTAGTAAATATTTCTTGTCGATTACCTTGAGCAAATACTCGGCCTTTTTTTATTAACAATATTTTATCAAAAGCAGATATTATTTCTTCAGGATGATGAGTAACCATAATAATCTGAATCCCTTTATTAATGATTTCCTGAATAGTATGAAGAAACTGTTCTCTAGCTATAAAGTCCAAACCAGTACAAGGCTCATCTAAAATTAAAATTTGTGGTTCACTAACTAAAGCTCTCGCTATTAGTACTTTTCTTTGTTCACCATGAGAAATCTTAGAAAAAGAGTGATCTAACAGATGCTCTAATTCCAGCCAGTTCGCCAATTTATTAACTAATTGTCTTTGATCAAATGTTATTTTTTCATATAGCCCAATTGTTGAGAAAACCCCGGAACTAATAACTTGATGAACTGGTATGTCCGGATAATTTGCTTGCATTAGATCACTAACAACTTTAATATGTTTCTTTAATTCGCAAAGATTAGATTGACCAAATGTTCTGCCTAATATTTTAACCGTTCCGGTTGTCGGATATTCTTCAGCAGAAATAAGCCTTAATAAAAAAGATTTACCAGCACCATTACGGCCTAACACAACTAGGTTTTCTTTATGGTTCAAAAAAAAGGTAATATCAGATAAAACCGGAATTCCCTGGCGGATAAGAGAGACTTGGTGAAATTCAATGACTGGATTCATTTTTAAAATAAATGCCAGAAAAAAACATAAAAAAAACAACTGTAAATAAAAGAATATACTGCACCACCAATAACCTCTGAAGTTTTATGGGCAATCATTTTTGGTGGTTTTATCTCTCCTTCTAACTCTGGTTGTTTTTTGAGAATATTTCTAATGATCCGGTTCAGTTGATCAACATTCCCCCGAAAACGGATAGTATCAACTAAAACAATGGAAGCCAATACTAAAGCAACCACAAGCAATGGATGTTTCCAGCCAAATCGATCATCCAAAGCAACTCCATAAACTACTGCCATGACAAAAGCAGTGTGACAGGAAGGCATTCCACCATAACTTGCCATATCTTTTGTGGTAATCTTACCAGCCTTAATAGAATTGATGATCCCTTTAACGATCATAGATGATCCCCAGGCAGTCATAGTAAGAATAAAGACTCGATTTTGTAGTGCTTCAATCAAGACACTGGTGATTCTAAGAATCAAAGATGACAAATTGGCAGCATAAATATTTAGTATCATTCGTTATTCCTTTACGCATAATAGTTGATATCTATAACAAATTAAATGAAAATTGTCAATTTTGGAAATTGAATCATTTAGAAGGTGAAGATCAGATTATTTTTTTTTCTACATATTGCTGATTTAAAAATGACATGGTTGATATACTGGATTCCTGCCAAAGATGGTTTTTATTACAAATAAAAATAATTTTGTATTTTTGTTCTTCAGGTAATGTGTCCAGTTTAATAATCCAATTAATTAACTCTTTAATTCCTGCTGAATTTAAAAAACTGAGTTCTGTAATATCAATTTCTATTTCAGTCACACTGTTTTGTAATATATTTTGATGGAGTTCTTCTATAAAAGGCTCCATATATAAGCCTGGATTTTTATCATCTATTGTTCCTGTAATTTTTAGTTCTGTATTAGAAACATGAAAATTTGCTTTTTCCATATTTAATGACATATTTTTCAATGGCATTTATCACTCCATTTAAATTATAACTAATCCAAAGCAAATACTGATTTTATCTCCAAAATTCCGACATTATGGTTTTTTCTCTTATGATATATTGCAGATAGATCAGCTTTTGTTTCATATTGAATACGAGCTAAACCTAAACCAGCACTTTCGCCTTTTCTCTTGGTTGATTCTCGCATTTTAGCAACATAATACTGAAAAGGATCAGCTTTACTCATTTCATCTAATCTACGCATCACTTCATCGGCTAATTTTTTATTCGATGAATTAAATACTCGGAGAATGATAGAGTTTTTATCTTTATTTTTAGAAATTTCTAAGCGAATTCCATCTTCATCAGAAAA